>JBDLWD010000340.1:0-4874 GCA_039804465.1 Verrucomicrobiota bacterium
TGCTCATGACGGCATTCACCCGCACGAAGCGGCTGCCGGTGACGCGCGCGATCGCCTCGGCGAAACTGGTTTTTCCGCAGCCCGGCGGGCCGTAGAAAATCAGGCTGCCGAAACGGTCGGCCGCGATGAGCCGGGCGAGCAGGCCGTCGGACCGGGTGAGGTGGTCCTGGCCTGCGATCTCATCCAACGAGCGCGGGCGCATGCGCGCGGCGAGCGGCTGGCGGGCCGGCACCGGGGCTTCGCCGCTCGAAGCGGACGGCGCGAGCGGCTCCGGCTCGCCAAAAAGATCAGGCTCCTCGGCCATGCGCTCCGCGGGCTCCCGGGTTTACTTCACCGCCTGGCGCAGCTCGACCGGCTTGACGGCGGATTTCACGCGAAGACGAAGGTTGAGCATCTCGACAGCGAAGGCGAAGGCCATGGAGAAGTAGATGTAACCTTTGGGGATGTGCTGGCCTAGGCTCTCGCCCACGAGCGTGACTCCGATGAGGATAAGAAAGCTCAAAGCGAGCATCTTGATCGTCGGATGGCGGTTCACGAAGTCGCTGATCGCGCCGGCGAAAACGAGCATCACACAGAGCGAGATGCAGACGGCCGTGATCATCACCCATAGCTTATCGACCATGCCGACCGCGGTGATAACCGAATCCAGGGAGAATACCACGTCGAGCAGCAGGATCTGGACTATGACCGCGCCGAAGGAAATCGACTTGGCGTCGGGGTTGTCTTCGCCATCGGCGCCCTCGAGCTTGTGGTGAATTTCGGTCACGCTCTTGCCGATCAGGAAAAGGCCTCCGAGCAGCAGGATGAGATCTCGCCCCGTGAGCTGGTGCCCGAGCATCGGCAGGGCAAAAAGCGGCTTGGTGAGGCTCATCAGCCAGCTGATGCTGAACAGCAGCGCCACGCGGGTCACGAAGGCGAGCATCAGGCCGGTCTGGCGTGCCTTGGCCTGCTGACCCTTCGGCAGCTTGCCGGCGAGGATCGAGATGAAGATCACATTATCGATGCCGAGGACTATCTCGAGCAACGTGAGCGTAAGCAGGGGAACGATCCAAGTTTCGGGATTGGCTAGAAAATCCATATGCGAAGTGCGCCAACAAGGCGGAAGCCCTGCCCGCTAGTCAACGGGCAAGCCCCCCGCCTCACTCTTCCGAACTACCGCCCTCAGGCGATGACCGCGCCGGCGGCGACCGCGGCGAAATTGCGGTAGATCCGCAGGCCCTTCGCCTGGCTTTTCTCCGGATGGAACTGGGTGGCGAAGCAGCGTCCGCGACCTATCGCAGCGGTGAACACGCCGCCGTAGTCGCACTCGGCGAGCACGAGCGACCGCTCGGAGGGCAGGCAGTGGAAGCTGTGCACGAAGTAAAACGCCTCGCCCTCGACGCTCAGTCCGGCGCGCAGCGGCGAGTCCGCCTGCACGAAACGCACCGTGTTCCAGCCCATGTGCGGGATCTTGAACTCGGGCGGGCGGACGAAGCGGACCACGCGACCGGGGAAAATTCCCAGCCCTTCCGTGCCCGCGCCCCCGCCCTCCTCGGAGTGTTCGAAAAGGGCCTGCATGCCCAGGCACACGCCAAGGAAAGGCAGGTCGGCGGCGATCCATTCGCGCACGGTGCGATCGAGACCGGTGGCGCGCAGCGAGGCCACGCAGTCGCGCAGCGCGCCCACGCCCGGCAGCACCAGCCCGTCGGCGTCCGCAGCCTCGACCTCCATGGGTGTGCGCACGACGCGCACCGTAGCCCCCACGGCCTCGATGGCCTTGGTGACGGAGCGGAGATTGCAGATACCGTTGTCGATGACCGCGATCATCAGAGGAGCCCCTTGGTGCTGGGGATCTGGCCGGCCAGGCGGGGATCGACGCGCGTGGCGGCGTCGAGGGCGCGGGCCAGCGCCTTGAATATGGCCTCGGCCACGTGGTGGGGCTCCTCGCCGTATTCCAGTTTCACGTGCAGATTGCAGGCGAGCGCGTTGCTGAAGGCACGGGCGAATTCCTTCACGAGGATAAGATTGAAGTCGCGCACATACATCGTGGGCGCGTTCACATCGTAAACCAGCGCGGCGCGGCCCGAGAGATCGACGACCACGCGGGCGAGCGCCTCGTCCATGGGCACGAAGAAAAAGCCGTAGCGCACGATGCCTTTCTTGTCGCCGAGCGCCTGGCGAAAAGCGTCGCCCAAGACGATGCCCACGTCCTCGACCGTGTGGTGGTAGTCGACCTCGACGTCGCCCTTGCACGCGACTTCCAGGTCGAACTGGCCGTGCTTGGCGAACAGCGTCAGCATGTGGTCGAAGAAAGGCACGCCGGTGGCGATGCTGGAGCGGCCGGTTCCATCCACGACGAGGCGGAGCTGGATATCGGTCTCGGCGGTCTTGCGGGCGAGGGATGCGGTGCGATCGGCGGACATGGAGTTTGAAGAGCCGATTCCATCCGGGCGGGACTGAAACACAAGTCCCGGCATCGGTGCGCGAAGAACGGGAGCGCCGCGGAGCCCGAGGCAAATAATCGCGCCGCCCGACGGGATTCCCCTCGCTCGCCCAGTGTGGCTTTCTAGATTCCCGCCTCCCAGCCATGAAGTCCGCCCCGCATCCGCTGCTCCCGCCGGCCCCCCTGTCGCAGCGGCTGGCTTTTTTTCTGGGCGCGATGGTGGCCGCGGCGGGCGCCCTGGTGCTATCCGGATGGTGGCTGGGAATAGACACACTGGTCCAAGGTGCGCCGCACCTGGAACCGGTGCGGGCCAACGCCGGCCTCTGCTTCATCCTTATCGGACTATGCCTCGCCGGCCAGGCGCGGAACGCGAAACCACCCGTGTGGCTGCCGTTTTTGCCGTTCGCGGTCGGTCTGCTCACCTTGTTGCAAAACATCACGCGCATGGACCTAGGCATCGACCAGCTGCTGGCCCATGACCACCGCAGCGCCGCCTACACCAACCACCCGGGCCGCATGCGCCCGGTGGCGGCGGCCAGCTTCGCGCTGGCGGGACTGGCCGTCTCGCCCGTCCTCTTCAAGCGCCCGATTCGCCGGGCCCTCGCGCTGGGCCTTTCCGGCTCGCTGATCGCCGCGATGGGGTCCGCCGGGATCGTGGGCTATGCCCTGAACCTGCCCGGCGGCCTGCTCTGGGATCTGGGTTCCGTTTCCCCGTGGTCCGGCGGCATGGCCCTGCTGCTCGGCCTGGCGCTGCTGGCTTCGGCGTGGGATGTGCATCGCGGCATCACTGACGCACCTCCCGGCTGGTTGCCGCTGCCCGTCATCGTCGCCTCGGGCACGCTCACGGTGGTGCTTTGGCTGGGCCTGCGGGAGCGCGAGGCCTATTTCACCGCGCTCTCCATCCGGGGGGCGCTGAACAGTTTCGCGGGAGACATCAGCTTCGAGATCGAGCGGCAGGCGTCCACGCTGGGCCGGATCGCGCTGCGCTGGAGCCTCCTCGAGGGCAACAGCGCGATCGTGCGCGAGGCGGACGCCATCACATTCGTCAACGAGTCGGCCGGTGCGCAGTCCCTGGCCTGGCTGGAGCCGGGCGGACGCACGCGCTGGTTCCACCCCATGACCAACAACGAGGGGCTGGGCGGCTACGAGCACGCCCGCGAGCCGGCGCGCGAGGCGGCGTTGCGCCAGGCCCGCGCCACGGCCCTGCCCGCCGTTTCAGGCACCCTGCCCGTGGGCGCGAACGGCCCGGGTTTCTGCATCTACGCGCCGGTGCTGACGCTCGGCGGAGTCAGCGGCTTCGCCTCGGCGGACTTCACCTACGCGCGCTTCTTCGCGAACCTGCATCGCCGACGGGACAACGACGCCCACGTCTACACCGTGCTGGTGGGCGGGGTGCCGGTCTTCGATTCGCGAGGCAGGCTTGGCGCGGTGCCGCTGCAAGGCGCGGTCGAGGATGATTTCAAGATTTTCGACCGGCGGGTGCGGATCGCCCTCGCCCCAAATCCCGACCGCCAACGAGACGAGTTCGGCAGACGCCGCCTGGCCGAGGTCGCCCTGCTCGCCGGCATGGGAATCACCTTCCTGCTCGGCCTTTCGGTCCACCTCGCGCGCGTGGCGCGCGCGGGCCAGCGCCAGACCGAGCGGGCAAACGCCCAGTTACGGGCCGAAATCGAGGAACGCCGCCAGGCGGAGAAGGCCCTGCGCGCCTCCCAGCTGGCTGAGCGCAAACTCGGCCTCGTGGCGGCCCGCACGGACAACATCGTGGCCATAGCCCGGCCCGACGGCGGCGTGGAATGGATCAACGGCGCCTTCACCCGCCTGCTCGGCCCCGGACTGCCCGAGATCGCCGGAAGCCCCGCCATCGATTTGTTGGCGGGCCACGATTCGGCGGCCATGCCGCGCCTTCGCGAAGCGATGAACGCGGGCGAGGCGCTTTCCTGTGATGTTTCCTGCCGCGCCCGCGACGGCACACGCTATGACCTTTCGGTCGACTTGCAGCCGGTCCACGCCGCGGACGGACGGCTAGAATACCTGATCTTTCTCGCCGTGGACATCACCCGGCGCGTCGAAACGGAGCGCGAGCTGCGGCGGGCCAAGATCGAGGCCGACGCCGCCTCGCGCGCCAAGAGCGACTTCCTCGCCTCCATGTCGCACGAGATACGCACCCCCATGAATGGCGTGATCGGCATGACCAGCCTCCTGCTCCACTCCCCGCTGAGCGACGAGCAGCGCGACTCGGTGAACACCATACGCCAGTCGGGCGAAACCCTGCTGACGATCATCAACGACATCCTCGACTTCTCCAAAATCGAGTCCGGAAAACTCGAGCTGGAGCTCATCCCCTTCGACCTCGCCGCCTGCGTCGAGGAAACCGTCGAGCTTTTCGCGCCAATGGCCGCCAGTCGCGGCATCGACCTGGCCTACCGCATCGATCCCTGCCTGCCTCCTTGGA
>JBDLWD010000341.1:0-3461 GCA_039804465.1 Verrucomicrobiota bacterium
AGGCCTTCTTCACGAAGCAGGCCTTCAAGGCGAAGGCGATGCCGTCGATCTTGCAGTCGATCTCATGGTCGCCGTCGACGAGGCGGATGTTCTTGGCCTTGGAGCCGGCCTTGAGCACCTGCGCGCCACTCAGCTTGAGGTCTTTGATCACGGTGATGCTGTCGCCTTCGACGAGCACGTTCCCGTTGGCATCCTTCACCACGCGGGGCGCCTCCGGGGCCTCTTCCTTGGGCCATTCGTGGCCGCAGGTGGAGCATTCCCAGTGGGCGGAATGCGCGAGGACGTCTTCGAGGGTGCAGGCCGGGCAGGCGGGCTTGGTCATGGCGAAAAGCCCGTCGGAGGAACGCCGCGATGGCAAACCTCCGCGTCCGCGATCAATCGCCGGTCACGGTTACGACGACGCGCCGCGAATGGGGCGCGTCGCGGTGCTCCCACAGAAAAACGCCCTGCCAGGTGCCGAGCAGGAGGCGGCCCTGGCCCACCGGAATGGTTTCGCTGGTGCGAGTGAGGGCCATTTTGATGTGGCCGGGCATGTCGTCCGGGCCCTCGAGCGTGTGGGTGAAATGCGGATCGTCCGCGGGCACGAGGCGGTCGAGCCACGCCTCCAGATCGCGACGCGCGCTCGGGTCGGCATTTTCCATGAGGACAAGCGAGGCGCTCGTATGCAGGCAGAAAACGTGGGCCAGCCCCGTCGTCACGCCCGACCTCGCCACGATGGCGGCCAGTTGCGCGGTGAACTCGTGCATCCCCGCGCCGCGCGCGGGTAGAATGATCGTTTCCTGATAAACCACGCCCGCCAGCACGGCGCGAGGCGAGGAGGCGTGCAAGCGCGCGCGAACGCGGCGGGCGGCGCGGGCGAGACCCCGCTTAGAAGCTGAGCGAGAGGCGATCGCCGCCGACGCCGAGGCGGCTGGCCGAGGCGTAGATCGAGTCGTCGCGATCCAGACTGTGCACCAGGCGGTCGCGCAGGTGGGCGATGCCGCCCGTTACCTGCGCCTCGGTGTTGTCGGCCATAGCCAACAACACCCGCGCGTGGCGGGGCGTAAAAGCGACCATCTGGAGCGAATCGGACTCGTTTTCGGCACCGGCCGTCGCGGTTTCAGCACCAAGCGCGGACGAGTTATCCAAGAGCGATCCAGCCGCGACGACGGAGGCCAGTTCGACCGCCTCGACGGGCGCTGCGGCGGGATTCTCGACGATGGCGGTGGCGGGCTGGGAGAGAGCAGGCGAACCGGCCGGGGCGGACGACTCGAGCGCGGCGAAAGCGGAAGGCGCGACGGCGGGCTCTGGGGCGGGCTCGGGGACCGCTTGGACGGCGGGTTGGGAAACGGGAGACGCATCCGACACCAAAACAGCCTCGGCGGCCGACGCGTCTTCCACGGGGGCAGGCGCAAGCGACTCGGACTGTGTAACGGCGAGCGCCGGAGCGGAGACGGAGGCGAGCGGTGCGGGAGCGGGCGCGAACGCAACCGGCCGGGCGGCTTGGCCCAAGGGCGCTTCGGTGCGCGCGATCATGACGGCAAAAAGGGCGGCTGCGGCGGCGGAAGCAGGCAGGGCGAGGGGTGCGAGGCGGCGGCTGAGCAGAGAAAGCCCCAGCCACCACGGGCGAGGCTCGACGATGGCCGCGAGCTGTTTTTGACGCAGACCATGGTCAAATTCGTTCCAAAACGCCTCGTCGGGGCGCTCGGAACGCTTGAGGCGCAGCAAGGCTTCGAGGGTGGGCTTGCCGGCGGCGGACGGGGCGGAACGCGAATCGTCGGGACGGGGTATCATGCGCTCAGGTAGTTTTGCAATTCGGCTTGCAGCAGTTGCTTGGCGTAATGAAGGCGGGAACGGACGGTGCCCACGGAAGTGCCGGTTATCTCGGCTATTTCCTCGTGCGAGAGGCCGTCGATTTCGAATAAAGTCACCACGGTGCGATGCTTGATAGACAGCTTTTGCATGGCCTCGTTCAATTTTTGCTGAAGCTCGCCCAGGCAGGCCGCTCGGTCGGAGGTGTTGCCCGGGTCGGCCAGTTGGTCGAGCAGACCGGCCACCGGCTCTTCGTCGCGGATCTTCTCCAGGCTGAAAAAGCGGCGGAGTTTGGCTTTTTGCAGGTGGTTGAGCGTGCCGTTTACCGCGATGCGGTAGAGCCAGGTGAAGAAGGCGGACTGGCCTTGAAACCGGTTGATGGACTGAAAGGCCTTGATGAAGGCGTCCTGGGTGAGGTCGGCGGCGTCCTCGCGGTTGGCGGTGAGGTTGTAGAGGACACCCCAGATGCGCTCGCGGTATTTGCGCACCAGGTCGTCGAAGCGCTCCACCTCGCCGGCCTGCACGCGTTGCACCAGCAGCCAGTCGGCCTCCGCCTCGCCGCGCCGGTCGGGCGTGGTGGAGGAGGCGAGAGGAAGGACCTTGGCCGATGCGTCCATGTGAAGGAGAGGACAATCAGCTAGGCAGGTGCCAAGCCGCTTGGCAATCGCGCGCCTAATCGGCGCAGGGCCGGCTCAGCGCAAGGCACCCACCTGGGCGCGCAACACCCTGGGCAGGGCGCCGAGGTGCTCCACCGGCGGCAAGCCGGGGTGGCGGGCCAGGGCCGCCTCGGCCGGGGCGAGCTCGCGCTCGATCTCGGCGGCGACAGCCTCGAACACGCCCAGCCCGGCCATCTGGCTCAGGCGGAGTTCGAGGCGGGGTTCGGCCTGGCCGAGCAACTCGGCCTCCAACGCGGCACGCTCGGAGGAGGGCAGACGATCGCGTAGCAGGAAGAGCGGAAGGGTGAGCTTTCCGCTGGCGAGATCGGTGCCGAGGGTCTTGCCAATACGCTGCTCGCGGCCAAAAAAATCGGCGAGGTCGTCGTAGATCTGATAGGCGATGCCCAGGTGGCGGCCGAAGGTCGCGGCGTCGACCACGAAGGCGTCGGAATAGCCGCCCAGCCGGGCGCCGAGCGCGCAGGAGACGCGAAAGAGCTCGGCGGTCTTTAGATCGATGACGCGCTCGTAGTCGGCGCGGGTCACGGCGACGCTGCGGCGGCGCAGGGTCTGCATGATCTCGCCGGCGCACACGCGGCGGGTCGACTCGCTGACGGCGCGGCAGACCTCGGTGGTCGGAAACAGGGCCGCAAGGTGAAGGGCGTGGGCGAAAAGCGCGTCGCCGAGCAGGACGGCGGCGGCGGGCCCGTATTGGCGCGAGGCGGTGGGGCGGGCGCGACGCACGTCGGCTTCGTCCATGATGTCGTCGTGGACGAGGGTGGCGAGGTGGACGAGCTCGACGACGGCGGCGACTTGCACGAGGTCGGCCGAGGGGGCGGCATCCGCGCCCGACCAACCGCTGAAAAACACCAGGGCCGGGCGGATGCGTTTGCCCGAGGTGTCGATGCAGTAGTCGGCCATGTCGCGGATCTCGGGCTCGAAGGCGTCGAGTTGCCGGCGCAGAAAGGCGTCGAGGGCGGCCATGTGCGGCGCCACGCGCGAAAAGACGCCGGCAAA
>JBDLWD010000342.1:0-5557 GCA_039804465.1 Verrucomicrobiota bacterium
GCTCGAACATGACGTCGAGCATGATCTGCTCCAGAATGGAGCGCAGGGCGCGCGCGCCGGTTTTTAGCGAGATAGCCTTCTGCGCGATCGCACGGACGGCGTCGGGAGTGAAACGCAGGCCGACCCCGTCGATCGCGAAAAGCTTCGAATACTGCTTAACGAGCGAGTTTTTCGTGTCCTGCAGCACCTTCTCTAGATCCGCGATTTTGAGCGGGGCGAGCACCGAGACCACGGGCAGGCGGCCGATGAATTCGGGGATCATGCCGAAACGGACCAGGTCCTCGGGCGCGAGGTTGCGCATCAGCGCCTCGGCGGCCTCGTCCCCGCCCTCCACGGGGGCCTGGGCTTGCGCGGGGCGGACGCCAAAGCCGATGCCGCGTGCGCCGAGCCGACGTTGCACGATCTGATCCAGCCCGACGAAAGCGCCTCCGCAGATGAAAAGGATGTTCTGCGTGTTCACCTGCACCAGCTCCTGGTTGGGGTGCTTGCGGCCGCCCTGCGGGGGGACGTTGCAAACCGTGCCCTCGAGGATTTTGAGCAGAGCCTGCTGCACGCCCTCGCCCGACACGTCGCGGGTGATGGAGACGTTCTCCGTCTTGCGGCCGATCTTGTCGATTTCGTCGATGTAAACGATGCCGCACTCGGCGCGCTTCACGTCGTAGTTGGCGTTCTGAAGCAGACGCAACACGACGTTCTCAACGTCCTCGCCGACGTAACCGGCCTCGGTGAGCGTGGTGGCGTCGGCGATGGCGAAGGGCACGTCGAGCACGCGCGCGAGCGTGCGGGCGAGAAGCGTCTTGCCCGAGCCGGTCGGGCCGCAGAGCAGGACGTTGCTCTTCTCGACCTCGACGTCGCTGAATTCGGGGGAAAGCGTGTTCGCCGCGCGATCAGGCGAACCAGCGGCAAAGGCGAGGCGCTTGTAATGGTTGTAGACCGCGACCGAGAGAACCTTCTTCGCGTGGTCCTGGCCGATGACATGCTCGTCGAGCGCGCGCTTGATATCGGAGGGCTTGGCGAGACGGAAAACCGGCCGCTGGTCGACGACGGGCGTGGCCACTTCGCGGTCGATGATCGTCTTGCAGACGGTCACGCATGCGTCGCAGATATAGACGCTTGGGCCGGCTATGATCTTCCGAACCTCGGACTGGGATTTTCCGCAGAAAGAGCAGAGATTGATGCGGGTTGCCTTGGCCATGCGCTGGAGTGGGCGGTCAAGCTTGCCAAAGCGCGAGCCGAGTCGAGCCGCAACCTGCGTCGCGGCGACGGATCCTTGGCAAAAATCGGTGAAAAAAGTCGCGCCTCGCGCCCGGACGCGCCCGGGGACGCCTCATCCGCGCTCCCAAGCCGCCAGCGCGGCCTCGGCGCCCGCCCCCATGCGCTCGCGCACGAACGCCCGCAGATCCTCCGCCAAGGGCGCCCGCCACGCCTGCGCGCCCAACCCCGCCGCGTTGCCCTCCAGCGCGATTCGCGCGCAGTGCAGCGCCTGCCGCGGCAGCAGGAGCCGCTCCGCCAGCGCCGGCGTCCAGCCGTGGTCGATAAACTCCAGATAGCACCGCGCGTCCGGCCCGTAGATCTTGTCGCCCGCCACCGGAAAACCCAGCCACTGCGCGTGCGCCCGGATCTGGTGTTTGCGCCCCGTCTCGATCCGCACCTCGGCCAGGGTGAAGCCGCCCGCCGCCGCCAGCGGACGAAAGCGCGAGCGGGCCGCCTTGCCGTCGGGCCGGACGCAGGTCTTCACGAAAACCGGGCTCGCCACGTCGTCGCCCAGCGGCTGGTCGACCGGCACTTCGCCGCCCGCATCCGGCGCGGCGTGTAGTTCCCCGGTCAATACAGCGAGATAGGTCTTCCGGATCCGCCCGTCCTGCATGGCCCGCTGCATACGGCTCGCCGCGCGCTCATGCTTGGCGAAAAGCACGATCCCGCTCGTCTCGCGATCGAGCCGGAAAACCAGGTGCGCCTTCTCCAGCCCCAGCCCGGCCTTCACCGCCCCGGCCAGGCTCGACCACGGCCCCGCCTTAGATGGATGGCACACCACGTCGCCCGGCTTGTTCAGCGCCAGCACATCCTCGTCGTCGCACAGCTTCCAGGCGCCCAGCTCCGCGCCGTCGATCAGCCGCACCCGCGCCGGGTCCTGCTCGCGCCGCGGCCAGGCGCAGACCCTCAGGCGCCCGCCATAGGTGCCGTCGTCGCCGCCCTCGTCCGACGTCTGGCCGGCCGCGCTCATGCCGAAGGCCTCGGCCCCGCGCCGCCGTGCGCCGCCGTGGCCACCCGGCTCGCGCGGAATTTCACCAGCAAGGCCGCGCCCACCCGCGCCGCCCAGGGCTTGGGCAGACGCGAGGAGAAGGCGGCCAGCACCCAGTTGCCCCAGCCGCAGACCACCTGCGCGCGTTGCCGGGCGAGCGCCTCGAGCGACTCCGCCACGACTTCGTCGACCGTTTGCCCCCAGCGGTTGCTGACCGCGCCCTGCTTCAGACCCGCACGTTTGAAAAACTCCGTCGCCGTGGGACCGGGGCACACCGCCAGCGCATGCACGCCGGAGCCGCGCAACTCCTCGCGCAGGGCCAGGCTCCAGTGCAGGAAAAACGCCTTGGTCGCCCCGTAGGTCGCAAGATGCGCCGTGGGCTGGAACGCCGCGGTCGAGGCGATGTTCACCACCGCACCTCCGCGCTCGCGCAGCGCCGGCAGCAGCCGCGCGGTCAGGTCCACGACCGCGCGCACGTTCACATCGATCATCTCCAGTTGATGCTCGCGATCCAGCTCCTCCACCCGCCCGTAGCCCCCGAAGCCGCTGTTGTTAATCAGCATGATCTTACCTTTAGGCGCGGCCTCGCGCAGAAACCCTAATACCGCGTCCGCAGCCCGCCCGAGGGAGCTGGCATCGGCGAGATCCACGGTGACTTGGCGCGCGTTAAGCTTTCCTGAAAAAACGTCCGGCGTGCGCCGGGAAAGATTGCAAATGACCACCTCCGGATTCAGCTTCCATGCGTGTTCGATGAACGCCTTCCCGATTCCGGAGGAGCCACCCGTCACGACGATGACGGCATATTCGGACAGCATTGCACGAAGCGAGCGGAGAGACATGACCGCGCAGGCTTCGCACCCCTTCTGGCCAAGGTAAACCCAGATCCAAAAGAAATCATGAACAACACCCACGACGTCATCGTATCCGGCATCCACCTAGAACTCACCCCGTCGCTGAAACAGTTCGTGCACGACAAGGCCGCCCGCCTCTTCCGTCATGAAGAGCGCATCATCCGGCTCCGCGTCGAGCTCGAGTGCGACCCCAAGCAGGACGTCTCCCATCGATTCACCGCCAAAGGCCACATCGCCATCAACGGTCCCGACATGAACGCCTCCGTAGCCGCCGACGAGTGCCACAAGGCCGTCGACCTCCTCATGGACAAGCTGGACCGCATGATCGCCAAGCGCGCCCAGCTCTTCAAGGCCCGCCGCCATCGCGCCACGGCTGAAATGATCGAAGACGTCGCCTGACCGGCGATCCCCAGCGGGCGCCCTGCCCGCTCCTCCGCGACCTCGGCCAGGCCGACGGTCAGCGTTACCACCCTCCCGGTGTCGGGGTCAGGACACCACCCGAAAAACCCGCCGCCTCACCTTGGTCACGGCGGGTTTTTCATTTTCCTGGGGGGCTTGCAAACCCCGGCTCAAGGGCGCGGAACGCACAATAAAAAGCCTCGTAACACATTCGTGTTACGAGGCCTAAAGTGGCGCAGCTGTAGGGAGTCGAACCCCAAACCTTCTGATCCGTAGTCAGATGCTCTATCCAATTGAGCTACAGCTGCGTGATGGGAGGTAGGAGAAAGCAAGGTCGGCAAAAGCAGCGCAAGCGCTTTTTTGCCAAAAAATCAGGCGCCCTCGGGAGGACCAGTCTCCGGCGGGCCCCTCGGCCGCACGATGCCCCGCGCGGCGGGAGGCGGGATCAGGTGGCGCGAAGCGTGCCGGCGGCCTGCTCGGTCAGGAAGCTGGCGTAGGTTTTCTCGATGCCCTCGCGCAGCCCCGTCTTCGCGCGCCAGCCGAGGGCCGCGAGCTTGGAGACATCCATCAACTTGCGCGGCGTGCCATCGGGCTTGGAGGCGTCCCACGTGATCTTGCCCGAATAGCCGACGACGGCGGCGACGGTCTCGGTGAGCTCCTGGATCGTCACGTCCGTGCCGGTGCCGAGGTTGATCCAGTCGGGCGGGTTTTCGAGGCCGAGGAGGAAGGCGCAGCCCTCGGCGAGGTCGTCAACGTGCAGAAACTCGCGCATGGGCCTGCCCGTGCCCCAGGCGACGACCTCGGGCGCGCCGGCCAGCTTCGCCTCGTGAAAACGGCGGATGAGCGCGGGCAGCACGTGCGAGTTGGTCGGGTGGTAGTTGTCGCCCGGCCCGTAGAGGTTGGTGGGCATGGCGGCGTGGAAGAGCACGCCGTATTGCTTGCGGTAATACTGGGCGAGCTTGAGGCCGGCGATCTTGGCGATGGCGTAGGCCTCGTTGGTGGGCTCGAGCGCGCTGGTGAGCAGGCAGTCCTCGGTCATCGGCTGCGGGGCGTGCTTCGGGTAGATGCACGAGCTGCCGAGGAAGAGGAGGCGTTTCACGCCGGCGCGCCAGGCGCCGTCGATCGTCGCGGTGGCGATGGCGAGGTTGTCGAGGAGGAACTCCGCCGGATATGTATTGTTGGCGTGGATACCGCCTACCTTGGCCGCGGCGACGATCACGGCGTCGGGCTTTTCCGCGGCGTAAAAGGCGCGGACGGCGGCCTGGTCGGCGAGGTCGAGCTCGCGGCGGGAGCGCAGGACGAGGGAGACTCCGGGCTGGGCGGAGAAGCGGCGCACGAGGGCCGAGCCGACCATGCCCTGGTGTCCGGCGATGTGGAGTTTCATGGGACCAAAACGGCAAGGGGCGCTCAGCCGATCTTGGGCAGCCGGGCGATCTGGGCCTCGCGCTCGGCGAGCTTGAGATCGTGCTCGGTCATGATCTTGACCAGATCCTTGAAGCGCACCTTGGGCTCCCAACCGAGCTGCTTCTTGTCCTTGGCGGGATCGCCGATGAGGAGCTCGACCTCGGCGGGGCGCTCGTAGCGGGCGTCATACTTCACGTATTTCTCCCAATCGAGACCGAGCAGGCCGAAGCACTCCTGGCAGAACTCGCGGACGGTGTGGGTTTCATTCGTGGCCACGACATAGTCGTCCGGTTGGTCCTGCTGGAGCATGAGCCACATCATCTCGACGTATTCCTTGGCGTAGCCCCAGTCGCGCTTGGAATCGATGTTGCCCAGGTAAAGCGAGTCCTGGAGGCCGAGCTTGATGCGGGTGGCGGCGCGGGTGATCTTGCGGGTGACGAAGGTCTCGCCGCGGCGCTCGGACTCGTGGTTGAAGAGGATGCCGTTGGAGGCATGCAGACCGTAGCTCTCGCGGTAGTTTACGGTGAGCCAGTAGGCGTAGACCTTGGCGCAGCCATAGGGTGAACGCGGCCAGAAAGGCGTGGTTTCGGTCTGCGGCACCTCCTGGACCTTGCCGAACATCTCCGACGAGGAGGCCTGGTAGAACCGGCACTTCTTCACG
>JBDLWD010000343.1:0-3161 GCA_039804465.1 Verrucomicrobiota bacterium
CGGCGATGGGCTCGGCGGGCAGGCCGTTGTTTCCTGAGCCGATGGAGTCGGACTGGATCTCCACGCCCATGCCTAGAATGGTCTGCTTGGGCTTTTCCGGATGGACGCGAAACTGGCCGGGAATCAGAAGCGTGGGCAACTCGATGGCGGCGAACGCGCGATCCTGGGCCACGAGGAGTATTGTGGCGGCCAGGAATAGGCGAAGGCGGGGCATGGGGCGGGGTAGGGGTAGGCCAAGGCGCCCGCGGCATGAAACGCGGCGGAGCCCTTGCGGGGTCACTGTTGTATCCAAAATTCCCAAGCAAGGTCGGGAACTCGGAGTGCCAGTTCCGGGCCGCTGGCGGTCCCCGCGGGGATGCCGTTGAAGCCCGGGCCGGCATCGTCCGGGGTGTAGCGCAAGCCGTGGAAAACCGCGCCGGCAGGGAGACCGGTTTTCAAGCGGAAGGTATGTTCGGCGAAGCTGCGGTTGGCGACGACGACGACGAGTTTTCCGTCGGGGCGTTTGAAGGCCAGCGGGCGGAGGTCGCTATCGTAACCGGCCTCGTCGAGGGTTATGCCGCGGCTGTTCCAAGGCATGTGGCGGAGGAAGCCGACCAGCGCGTGCCAGTTGTATTTGTTCCAGGTCCACTCGCCGGGTTTAAGGCCGGGGAAGTCGGGATGCTCGGTGGCAGGATCGTCGCCGGCGGGGCGCCAGTAGCCGAGGGAGTAGCCGCCGGCCTCGGAATTATAGATGGGCTTGAGGGCATGGAGCCAGAACCAGGTGGGCGCCTCGCCGAGGTGGAACCAGTTCATGAGGTGCATGACCGTGTTGATGCAGCGATCCGGTGATGTGGTGTCGGTGCCGTATTCGTATTCGTTTTGAAATAGCGGCTTGTCGTGACCGAATTTCTTCCGGATCGCCGTGACGTGCTCTTTCACGACGCGCGAGTCGGCGCCGACATGATGGATCACGAGGGCGTCGACCAAGTGCCTGGCCTGGGGGTCGGCCATCACGGGGCCGATATTTTTGAGCTCCCAGGAATCGGCGATGATGCGGATGGCGGGATCGTGGGCGCGGATGGCCGGGGCCACGGCGCGGAAGGCGGCGTCGTATTGGCCGACGGTGTAGCCGCAGCGGGAGTAGTCGTTGCCGCCGTGCCAGGGACGGGGTTCATTTTGTAGTCCCCATAAGGATACTTTGATGCCGGCGGCCTGGAGGGTCTTTATGTCGGCGACCTTGGCGGCGGCGAAGTCGGCGAAGAAACGGGCGGTGTCGCCCTTGTAGACCGGATCGTTGTTCCACTCCGGTCCGAAGGGCTTGAGCAGGTTGCGTTTCACGTCGGCGCAGACGTAGGCCTCGCAGGCTTTCCAGTAGGGAGCGGGGGACCAGTATTCGAGTGAGACGCCCTCGACGCCGGCGGTGTCGAGCATCTCGCGGATTTCCTGGAGCTGGGTATCCCAGCGGGGGCGCAGGTGTTTGCGCTCGGGGTCGAGGCCTCGCCAGTAGAGCCCGCCGGCGAGGCGGCAGTAGCGGAAGCCCCTGAGCATTTCGTTATAGAAGCGCACGCGCTCCGAGGGCGTGAGGTCGTGGGGCACGCTGGTCCGGGCATCGGGCAGGCCGTTGTTCCCGGAGCCGATGGAGTCGGACTGGATCTCGAACCCGAGGCCCTCGATGACCTGGCGTGGCTGGTCCGGGTGGACGGTGTAGAAACTCTCCGCCGGCGCGGGGGTGGCGCGCGGCGGACGCTTCATCGGATACTGGGGGTTGTAGCCGGATTGGGCCAGCATGGGCGCGGCCAAGGTCAGCAGCGCGATAAGCAGAACGGGTTTCATCCGGGGTCTTGAACTTCGGGGTGAGTGATGTGATCCGCCGCCGGGCGGATCAGTAGCAGCGGACTTCGTAGATCGCGGCGGAGGGGTCGCCATTGGTGGCGGTCACGACGACGCGGAGGCGGCGGGTCGAGACGGGTGTGAAGAGTTCGTGGCGGCGCAGGCGCTGGTAGTTGTCTTTAACCGACACGAGCACCGTCCAGCCGCTCTCGGTCTCGGCCTCGACGCGGTAGTCGCGCGGGCACTGGGCGTCGCGGTAGAAGGGGGCGTAGGCGTGGTATTCGCGGATGAGATGTCCGGGGAAAACGACCTGCACGCGGCGGACGGTCTGCGGTTTGTCCCAATCGAGTTGGAGCGATTGGGGCAGAGGCTGGGCGGGGTCGGATACCCAGAGGTTGGTCTGGCGGTGGGGGCGGGTGACGCCGGTGATGACCTGCTCGGCGCCGAAGGGCTGCTGGGCGGGCGATACGCGGTAGGCGAGGGTGTGGCCGTTGCCATAGCGGCGCATGCGGCCGGGGGAGATGGCATACATGGCCATGTGGCCCGGGATGATTTTTTGGGCGCAGTGCCAGAGGACGGATTTGTTGGGCAGCGCGTCGACGCGGAGAAAAGCGCCGGGCCGGAGCGTGGCGGGCAACGCCAGCGCGAGCGTCCAGCGCACCCAATGAGGACCGCCGGGGGCGACGACGATCCGCCCGTTTGCGAGGGGCGCGCCGGGTTCGCTGCGGTAGTCCCAGATGTGGTCGGCGAGGTGCAGGGCGAGGTCGATGCTCTGCGGTTCGGACGATTCGTTGGAGAGGCAGAGCTCGATGAAATCGAGGCTCCCGCCGGAGGTGGCGATGAGCTGGCCGCGGCGGGTCTCCAGACGCTCGATCTTGTATTGCGGCTGGTCTTTCCAGACGGCGAGACCCTCGTGGAAGCCGGGCGTCTCGGGGGCGACCCCGTGAATCGGGGCGGTCGAGGAGGCGCTGGCCTTGGCGGCGAGGGCGAGGTCGGCGGGATCGCTGTTGGCTTTGTTGGGCAGGAAGCAGCCGTTGGCGAGGAGGCGCTGCTGGATCTCGCCGATGTCCTCGGAGGCGAGCTGGTCGAAGCTGCGTCCGCGGGTGGCGCTGAGGGCGGCGGCGATACCGGCTGCCTCGCCCATGAGCGCGGTGGTGCCCATGACGCGCACGGTCCCAAGGGCGGCGTGGGTCACGGAGACGTTGCGGCCGGCCATCATGAGGTTGTCGCAATCCTTGGCCATGAGGATGCGGAGCGGCACGCCGTAGGGGCCGCAGTAGGACATGGCGGAGTAGTCGCTGAAGGTGTCGTATTCGTTGTCGTGGCCGCCGGCGGCGGCGGACGGCTCGGAG
>JBDLWD010000344.1:0-2932 GCA_039804465.1 Verrucomicrobiota bacterium
GGGGCGAAGCGTCGAGGTCGTGTTGGTGGACAACTCGCGGGACTCCGACGGCACTGGCGCCGTGGCGCGCGCGGCGAGGCCGGATGTCGACTATATCGTGCCGGAGACGAACCTCGGCTTCGGGCGCGCGAACAACCTTGGTTATGCCCGCACGAGCGGCGAGTGCGTGCTGTTTCTCAACCCCGATACGGTGAGCGATGCCGCGGCCCTTGAGCACTGCGTGGCGCGCGCGCGAGTCGAGCGGGAGATCGGCTTGATTTCGCCGAAGCTTGTGATGGCCGACGGGCGGATGGATCTGGCCTGCAGGCGAAGCATTCCCACTTTGTGGGCCGGGTTTTGCCGGGCAAGCGGGCTGGCGGCGCGTTACGCGAAGTCGGCGTGGGCCGCGGGCTACAATCTCACGCATCTGGACGAAGGCGGATCCTACGAGGTGGGCGCGATCAATGGCGCGTTCATGCTCGGGCGGCGCGAGGTGTTCGCTCAGGTTGCGGAGCGCGGCGCGGATGGACGGGCACAAGTCTTTGACGAACGGTTTTTCATGTATGGCGACGATCTGGATCTCTGCATCCGAGTCGCCAAAGCGGGATGGCGCGTGGTTTATGACGGCCGCGTGGCGATCACCCACCTGAAGGGGCAAAGCGTGGCGAAAAACTATGAGGCGATGTCGGCCGCGATTTTCGACGCAAACCGCGACGTGTATTTGAAACACTTTAATCCGCGCGGGTCGCGCTGGGTGGATTGGAAATGGCGGGCGACCTTCGGGGCATGGAAAGCGGTGTCGCGCTGGCGGGCGAGGCGGAGCGGCTACCGGCGGGTCAAGCCGCTTTGAGCGGCGACGCGGGGAATGACGCCGCGCTCAACGTGCGCCGTGGCGCCAGCGCGGCAGGGTGAGCGCGAGGATCTGAAGATCGAGCCAGAGGGACCAAGTCTCGATATAATAGATGTCGTGTTGCGCGCGGCGGGTGAGGTCGGTGTCGCCGCGCAGTCCGTTGACCTGCGCCCAGCCGGTCATGCCGGGTTTGACGAGGTGGCGCGGGAGGTAGTGGGGAATCTCGCCCGCGAGACGGGCGGCGTGGACGGGGCGTTCGGGGCGCGGGCCGACGAGGCTCATGTCGCCGCAGAGGACGTTCCAAAATTGGGGAACCTCGTCGAGATTCCAGCGGCGCATCCACGCCCCGATGCGCAGCAGGCGCGGATCGTCGGTCGCGGTGCTTTGCGCGAGGTGGTCGGCGGCGGGGGCGTCCGGGCGCATGCTGCGGATCTTCCACATGCGGAAGCGGCGGCCGCCGGCGCCGATCCGTTCTTGGGCGAACAAGGGCGACGCAGCCGGTGATTCGCGGCGCACAAGAATCACCAGAATGGCAACAAGGGGCGCGGAAAGCACGAGGCCAAGGGCGGCGCCGGCCACGTCGACGGCGCGTTTGAGGCCGCGGTTGAACAGGCGGTTGATCGCGAGCTCCTCCACGCCGAGCACGGGCACGCGGCCGATGGTCTGAAGACGCAGTCCGCTGACGAGGATCTGGAACGACGAGGGGATGATCTTCCAGTCGACGAAGGCGCGTTCGCAGGCTTCGACGATGGCGCGGAGTTGTTCGCGCGGCAGGTCGGTGCGGGCGGCGATGAGAACGTCGATATCCGCCACGCGGAGAGCGCGGGCGAGGTCGTTGCCCGGCGCGATAACAGGGATGTTTTTATCCGGAGCGGAGTCGCCGGGAAGGGGCACCACGCCGGCGAAGGCGAGGGGATGGGCGGGCTCGGCGGCGAGGTCGGAGGCCAGGGCGCGGGCCTCGTCGCTCCACCCGAGCACGGCTACGCGCTGGCGGAGATGGCCCACGAGGCGAGGGCGGGTGAACACCGCGTAGGAGGTGCTGCGCCAGAGAAACATTAGCGCGAGAACTAGGACGTAGGCCAGGACGACGAACCAGCGCGAGATGGGAGGATCGAATTTGAGGACCAGCGAAAGGCTCAGATAGGCGGCGAGCCAGAACGTGGTGCCTTTGATGACGAGGTTGAGCGCCTGAAATTTCCGGAGGAGGAGGCGTTCCTCGTAGAGGCCGAGCTGGGCGTAGGCGCCGATGAGAAAGGCTGCGCCGATCAGCAGTAGCGGAAGGTAGCGCGCGAAGGTGGCGTCGGGCACGTCGAGGCCGACACTTCCAACCGGAGTCTCGTAGCGCAGCCAATAGCCGAGCGAGAGGGCTCCGAAGGCCACGAGGGCGTCGCCCGCCACGAGGACGGAGGGCAGGACGACCTTGCGAAGTCGGGCGGCGGGCGAGACGGCGTGCATCGTGGTCTTGGAGCGTGAAACTATGAGCGGGGCGAAGCGAGGCCGCCGACGGCCAAAAGATCTGCGGGCGAAACAAATCCCCGGGCCGGAAGCACGGCCGCGACCCCCTCGGGCAGGTCGAGTTCGAGGAGAATGTTGACGTCGGCAGGGGCAGGGCCGTCGGGGTGTCCGTAGAGCACACCGTGACCTGTGCGGATGCGACGGTAGGCGGAAACATAGTCCACTGGCGGTCCGGGGTTGCGCAGCCAGACGGCGAAGAGTGGAGAGAGATCGCGGTCGGCGAGAAAATCGGCCGCC
This sequence comes from Verrucomicrobiota bacterium, assembly GCA_039804465.1. Lineage (GTDB taxonomy): Bacteria > Verrucomicrobiota > Verrucomicrobiia > Opitutales > Opitutaceae > IMCC26134_A. The sequence continues at coordinate 2,582 of JBDLWD010000344.1, forward strand.
TGAGCGAGTGCGGCGGCGCGATGGGGTGCGAGGGCGGAGTCATGCCAGCGCGGCGACCATGCGAAGGCGGGATCGAGCAGAACTTCGGCGGCAAGCGCGGGAACCGGTGAATCGATCGCGCCGGAGCGGACGCGGGCGAGCGAGAGACCGAGCCAGACCCCGGCACGAGCGGGTGCGAGACAGGCGGCGGTGGCGAAGTGCTTGCCGGCTGAGGAGGGTGCGTCGGCGAGCAGCAGCCAGCCAAGGTTGTAGTGTGCGGCTTCGTGGGCGGGGCTCCGTGCGGTTAGGGCTTGCCAGAGCGAAGCGGCCTTTGCCGGCGCCGACGGCTCAAGGCCGGCGAAGGGGTTGCCG
>JBDLWD010000345.1:0-6699 GCA_039804465.1 Verrucomicrobiota bacterium
GGAGCTTACGGCCAAGCCGTCCTCCGCCGCACCTGATCCCGCGGTTTTCGACTTTGATCGCTGGCTAGGTCCGGCCTCGTCGCAGCCTTATCGCGAATTCGGGCGCGGCCACACCCATTTCAACTGGCGCTGGTCCTTCGATTTTGGCGGCGGCCAGCTCTCCGACTGGATTTGCCACCACTACGACATCGCCGTCCTGGCGCTCGGCCTCCAAGGGCTCGACGTGGTCGAGGTCAGGGCATGCGAGGCGACTTTCCCGAACAAGCCGGCCGATCTGCGACCAACCGCCAACAGCTACTCCTTCGAGGCGGTCTACCCCGACGGACGCGTCATTCACGTTTCCTCCCGAAACCGCTCCGGCATCACCTTTACGGGCACCGAGGGCACCCTCTACGTCACCCGCGGCCAGCTCGAGTGCACCAAGCGCGAACTCCAGCGCATCACCATCCCCGCGCATCGCCAGATTTTCGGCGCGGAGGGCGGCTCCCACACCGAAAACTTCCTCGACTGCATCCGTCATGGCGGGCTGGTGCGCTCGCCCATCACCGAGCTGAGCCGCGTCACCAACGTCGCGCATCTGGCCAATGCCGCGATTCGCACCGGCCGCTCCCGGCTCGTCTGGGATCCCGCATCCGCCACCGCGTTCGGCGCAGCCGACGCCACCCGCCTGCTTCAACCCGCCTACCGCGCGCCCTACGTGCTGACGGCCTGATAACCGCCCACCCGCGCCCCATGAAAAAAATGTCCCGCCCCCGGACCCGGTTCGCAGCCCTGCTTGTTCTACTCGCCACGACCGCCCTTCGCGCCGCGCCCGGCCAAGTGTTCCCGCCTCTCACCGAGGCCGAGATAGCCGGAGTCGAGGCCGCACTGCCTGATAAGGCTGTCGCCACGCCGGCCCAACCCCGCCGCGTGCTCGTTTTCTACCGCACCGAGGGCTTTGTCCACGCCTCCATACCGGTCGGCCGCCTCGCGCTCCAACGCCTCGGGGAAAAAACCGGCGCCTACTCCTCTGTCGCGAGCGACGACATGGCGATGTTCGAGCCGACGGTGCTAAACACTTTCGACGCCGTCATGTTTCTCAACTCCACCGGACTCCGATTCGAGAAACCAGAACATCGCAAGGCCCTGCTCGACTTCGTGCGCGGTGGCAAAGGCGTCGCGGGCATGCACGCCGCGACCGACAACTTCCCCTCCTGGCCCGAAGGCCAGGCCCTCATGGGCGGCGTCTTCCACGGGCACCCGTGGAACGGCAACTCGGTCTCGGCGGTGAAAAACGACGATCCCGCCCACACCGTGAACGCCGGCTTCGGCGGCCAGGGTTTCTGGATCCGCGAGGAAATTTACCAGATGGGCACCCCGCCCTATAGCCGCGACCGTCTTCGCGTTTTGCTCAGCCTCGACATGTCCAAACCGGAAAACGCCCGCCCCGCGAACCTCATCAAACGCACGGACAACGATTTTGCCATCAGCTGGGTTCGCACCGAGGGCAAGGGCCGTGTCTTCTACACCTCGCTGGGCCACAACAGCGACATCTACTTCACGCCCGCGATCCTGCGCCATGTCCTCGACGGCCTTCAGTTCGCGCTCGGTGACCTGACCGCCGACGCCACGCCCTCCGCGCAACTTAAACCCGCACCGCTGCCCGTCCTCGCCCCGGCGGAGAAAACCACCCTGCAGGAGCTGACGCCCAAGCCCCCCAAGCCACCCGCCACCCCCGAGGAAACAGCGCTGCGCGCCACGCTCGCCGACGCCAAGGCAACCGACGAGTCGCTGCGCATCGCGCTCGATCAGGCTCGCCGCCTGGGCGCGTTTGGCGCCGTGCCCGAGATCGAAAAGCTGGCTTTGCGCGCGGGCTTCGCCGAGCGCGTCGCCGCGGTCCTCGGCAGCTTCCGCCGACCCGCCGCAGGCGCCGCGCTTATCCGCCTGAGCAACACGTTGCCCGAGGGCGCTCGCTCTCCGGTGCTCCAGGCGCTCGCCGCCTATCCAGGGCCCGATGTGGTCAAACACCTCGCCACCGCGGCGGCGGGCACCGATCCGGCCGACGCAACCGCCGCCCGCGAAACCCTCGCCTCCCTCGGCCGCGCCGACGCGTTCGCCGCCCTCGCTGCGCTCCCCTCAAATCCGGAAAACACCCGCGCGCTCATCTCCGCCGCATCGACCCTCGCCGTCCGCGATCGCTCGGGCGCGAAAGCCGCGATCGCAAAGCTACGATCCATCCTCTCCGATCAGGCGCTCGGTGCGCCTCTTCGCATCGAGGCCCTTCGCACGCTCGCCAAGCTCGATCACGCATCGGCATTGCAGGCGGCCGATCCCCTGCTGACGTCCCGCGACCGGCGCATTCGCCAAGCCGCCGCCTCCTTGCTCGCCACCGACCTCACCCCCGCCCGCATGGAAACCCTCGCGAAGGGCTGGGACAAACTGCCCGTCGACACCCGCGTGGCCCTGCTCGCCGCCACCGAGGGCACGGAGGCCCTCCCCCTCGTCCGCCTGTCCATGTCCTCAAATGATATTCAGCTTTACGAGGCGGGCGTCCGGGCCGCCCTGCGCGCAGGGGACGCGGACACGCTGCTGTCCCTGCTGCCCCGCCTCGCGAAAAAAGGCCGTGCGTGCGATCTCGCCCGCGTCGCCCTGGCCTCCTGCTCGAACCCCCGGCTTACCGATCAGCTGCGGGCCCTTGCCACCAAGGCCGATCCCGCGTCGCCTATGCCCGCCTTGATCGGACTGCTGGGTGACCGCGCCGACAGGGAGTCTCTGCCCCTCGTGTTGGCCGCCTGCGCATCCGACTCCGACGAACTTCGCGCCAGCGCCTTCGGCGCGCTCGCGGCCCTCGCCGCCCCGGGCGACCTGCCCGTCGTTCTCGCGCTCGCCCCGAAGGCGCGCAAAAGCGCCGACCGCCGCGAATGGCGCAAGGCTCTCTTCAACGTCGCCGCCACGCATCCGTCCGGCCCGGAAGCCGCTCGCCTCTTGCTTGCGCGATTCGACGCGGCCGCCGCCGTCGAGCGCCCCGCCATCATCGGCGCGCTCACTCTCGTGCAGGCTCCCCAAGCCAGCGTTGCGCTGTCCGGGATGCTGGAGTCCCCCGAGGCCGGGTCGCGCAAGGAAGTGCTTCGCGCGCTGTCCGCGGCCCGTGCCAGGGAATCCCTCGATATACTGATGGGTTTCGCCGCGGGTGCCTCCGCCGATGACGAGCGCATCCTTGCCCTGCAAGGATGCATCGAGACCGTTCCCACGCTTGAAAGCACCACGAACAAAATGCGTGTGGAGCTCTTCAGAAAACTCTGGCCACTCGCCTTCCGGCAGGAAGAGAAGGACGCCATCCTCTCCGCGGTCAGGCAATACAAGGAGAGGAGCGCGATCCAGTTCCTGGAGGAATTTGCCGCGCGCGAGCCCGCTCCAAAACCAGTTATCGGCTCGGCCAACTAAACCATGAAGGCGCACCGCCCGTTCGTGCTCGGCCTGCTGTTTGCGGCGCCGTTTTTCACCGCCGCCCCAGCCGAGACAGTCGCCAAAGCTGACCTCTCTTGGGCGCCTCACGCCCCCGACCGGCCCAAGCCGCCGCGCGCCGAGCCATTGGCTGAATCGGCCTTGCTCTCCCGCTCCCGTCCGCCGGCCGACGCCATCGTGCTCTTCAACGGCCTGAACGGAGACGCCTGGCTGAACCCAGGCTGGATCTTCACGCCAGACCACATCGAAATCGCGCCCAGCACGAAGGGCATGCTTGCGACGAAGCAAAGCTTCGGATCCTGCCGTCTGCACCTGGAGTGGTGGGCGCCGGATTTGCCTCCGGATGTCCGCGGGCAAAAACGCTCCAACAGCGGCGTCTTCTTCATGGGCCGCTATGAGGTTCAGATTCTGGATACGTTCGACGGTTCGCAAACCTATGCAGACGGACAGGCCGGCGCCATCTACGGCCAGTTTCCGCCGCTGGCCAACGCCCTCCGCCCGGCGGGAAACTGGCAGTATTACGACATCACCTTCCATCGTCCTGTTTTCGGAGCGGACGGCGCGCTTCTTCGTCCAGCGCGCATGACGGTGGAGGTGAACGGCGTCAAAGTTCAGGACAACGCCGAGCTCACCGGTCCGACCGTGCACAAAAAACGCCCGCCCTACGCGGCCCACCCGGACCGGCTTCCGCTCTCCTTGCAAAACCACGACGACGTCATCCGCTTCCGCAACATCTGGCTCGTCCCCATCAACGACTGATACGCCATCCCTTTTTACCATGCCCGCCCCCGCAACCAGCCCCTCCCCCTCCGTATTCGGCCTCACCGGCCACGCCCTCGCCTTTCTCACCCTTCGCCTCTGGCTTGGCGCCCGCGCCCTCGTGGCCGGCCTGGAAAAATACTCCGCCAGGATCACCGTGCAGGAACCCTTGCTCGACTCCGCGACCGGCATGCCCGACCCCAGCGGAGCCATGATGGACGTGGAGAAGAAGGTGTATTCATTGAAATACTACAATGCCGTCCCGGAAACCTTGCGGACCAAGCTGTCCGCGGAGCCGCTTCTGCCGGAGTTTCTCTCCAAGCCCTGCTACGCCGCGCTCGGCCCCGCGCTCGTGACTCTCGGCCTCCTCCTGCTCATCGGCGTCGCCAGCCGCATCACCCTCTTCGCCATGGGCCTTCTCTATGCCAGTCTAACCTTGGGCCTCATGCTTCTCGGCCAGGACGCCGGCGTGTCCTGGCTCGCCATCCATATCGGACTCGTCGCCCTCGCGCTCTCCCTCGCCGACCACAACCGTTTCACCCTCACCCGCGCATGAACCCTCCCGTCACCCGCCGCCGCTTTCTCGCCACCACTGCGGGCGCCCTCGCTTTCGCCACCACCCCCCGCATCCTGGCCCAATCCGCCTCCGCCACCCCCCTCCGCGTCGCACTCGTCGGCTACGGCGCGCAAGGCCGCGTCCTCGCCGAGAGCCTGCTAAAGATCGGCGACATCAAGCTCGTAGCCCTCTGCGACCTCTGGGACTACGCTCGCACCTACGGCCAGCGTTACTTCAAATCCAACGGCGTGGACCTCGCCGTCTACTCCGACCTCGAGGAAATGCTGGCCAAGGAGAAGGGCCTCGACGCCGCCATCGTCGCCACGCCCGACGTCTTCCACGCCCCGCACACCAACGCCTGCCTCAAGGCCGGTCTGCACGTTTACTGCGAGAAAATGATGTCCAACACCGTCGAGGGCGCGCGCTCGATGGTGCAGACCATGAAGGAGACCGGCCGCCTGCTCCAGATCGGTCACCAGCGCCGCTCAAACCCGCGCTATCTCTTCACCCGCGACCGCCTCCTTGGCGAGGCCAGGCTCCCCGGCCGCATAACCGCCGCCCAGGCCCAGTGGAATCGCGCCGTAACCAAAGATCTCGGCTGGCCCAAAAAGAGCGACATACCCGCCGAGACCCTCGCCCACTACGGCTACCCCGACATGGCCACGTTCCGAAATTGGCGATGGTTCAAGAAATTCGGCGGCGGTCCGCTTTCCGATCTGGGCGCCCACCAGATCGATATCTTCTCCTGGTTCTTCGGCCGCCTCCCCAGCACCGTATTCGCCAGCGGCGGCAAGGATTTCTACGACGGCCACGAGTGGTTCGACAACGCCATGGTCGTCTACGAGTTTCCCCAGGCCGACGGCCGCGTCGCGCGCGCCTTTTACCAGGTTCAGACCACCACCAGCTCCGGTGGCGGCTACTGGGAGCAGTTCATGGGCCCAGACGGCACCGTGCGTATCTCGGAGAATCCCTCCCACACCAAAATCTACCGCGAGGCCGCCGCGCCGTCATGGGAGGAGTGGGTCCGTAAAAACTACCTCCGCCAGGACGCCCCTGCCGCCGCGGACGCGCCCGCCGCCGACGCCAAGGTCGACGCCCGCGAGACCGCCGCACTCGTCACCTACGGCCTGCCCATCTCGCTCAACAAAGCCATCCACCAATACCACCTGGAAAACTTCTTCCAAGCCATCCGCGGCAAGACCACGCTCAACTGCCCCGCCGACGAGGCCTTCCGCTCCGAATACCCCATCTACAAGGCCATCGAGGCCGTCGAAAAGCGTCAGCTCCTCACCATCGAAGATCCACTCGCCTGATTCCTCACCATGACCCTCTTGCCAATCCTCGCCGCCTCACTGGCCCTTGTTTCCGTCGCACGAGCCGCCGAGCTCGTGCCCCTCGTCACCGAGCTGCCCAAACCGCTGATCGTCGGCACTCCAGTGCCCATCAAGGTCGAAAACCTCGAGACCCCGCGCAAAGGTCCGCGCCCCGATTTTCTGGTGCCCGCAGCGGCGAAAAACCTGGCGCTTAATGCTCCGGTGACCAGCAGCGATCCGTCTCCGCTTCTCGGCGACCCCGAGCTCGTCACCGACGGTGACAAGGACGCCGCCGAGGGCTGCTTCGTAGAACTGGCCTCAGGAGCCCAGTGGATCCAAATCGACCTCGGCAAGCCCGCCGAGCTAAACGCCGTCGTCGTCTGGCGTTTTCACTCCCAGCAACGCGTCTACCTGGGCTGCGTTGCACAGGTCTCCGACGACCCCGACTTCATATCCGGCGTCACCACGATATACAACAGCGACGCGAAAAACCTCTCCGGGCGCGGCGCCGGAAAAGACCCGTCTTACATCGAGACGCACGAGGGCCGCGTCCTAGACGCCAAGGGGGCGAAAGGCCGCTACGTCCGGCTCTATAGCAATGGCAATACCGCCAACTCCCTCAACCAC
>JBDLWD010000346.1:0-4567 GCA_039804465.1 Verrucomicrobiota bacterium
CCCTTGCCATGCACGAAGGGACCAACGCTCTCATCGTCTGCAACGGCTACAAAGACTACGATTTCATTCGCATAGCCCTTCTCGGCCGCAAACTCGGCAAAAAAGTGATCATCGTCGTCGAGCAACTCGCCGAGCTGGACGACATCATCCGCGTCTCCGAGGAGGTCGGCGTAAAGCCCCTCATCGGCTTCCGCGCCAAACTCCAGACCCGGGGCGAGGGCAAATGGTCCTCCTCCACGGGCGACAACGCCAAATTCGGCCTGAACACCGCCGAGATACTTTTCGCGTGCGAGAAACTCCGCAAAGCGAAGCTCACCTCCGCGCTGCGCCTGGTCCATTTTCACATCGGCTCTCAGGTGCCGAACATCCTCACGATCAAGAACGCCGTTGTAGAGGCCTCGCGGTTCTACTGCCAGCTCGCCAAGATGGGTTTCCCGATGGGCTATCTCGACGTCGGCGGCGGCCTCGGCATCGACTACGACGGCTCCCGCACCAACTACGAGTCGTCGATGAACTATTCGATGGCGGAATACGCCCGCGACGTGGTCTCCAACGTCAGGGACATCTGCGACTCCATGGGCGTGCCCGTTCCGGATCTGGTTTCCGAATCCGGCCGCGCCATCGTGGCACCCCACGCCATGCTCGTGGTCGAGGTCTTCGAACGCATCAACAAGCGCGAGACCCTCGGCGTGCAACACCAGCCCAAGGTCAAGCACAAGGTGGTCCACGACCTCGAGGCCCTCCTGCGCAACAAATCGAAACTCGGCAAACTCGAGCGTTTCCACGATGCCGTGCAGAAAAAAGAGGAGGCCCTCTCGCTCTTCAACCTAGGCTACCTCGACCTGGAAAACCGCGCCGCCGCGGAGTCGATCTATTGGCAGATATGCGAGCAGATAGCCCAGGAAAACCGCGCCGCTGGCTATGTCCCCGAAGAGCTCCATGAGCTCGACCGCCTGCTCGCCGACCAATACGTCTGCAACTTCTCCGTCTTCCAGTCCCTTCTCGACCACTGGGCCCTCAAGCAACTCTTCCCCATCACGCCGCTGCACCGCCTGGAAGAAAACCCCGCGGTCAACGCCACGCTGGTCGACATCACCTGCGACTCCGACGGCAAGATCGGCACCTTCATCGATCTCCAGGACACGAAGGACCACCTCCAGCTTCACCCGCTCAACGGCAAGCCCTACTACCTCGGGATCTACCTAACGGGCGCCTATCAGGATATCATGGGCGACCTCCACAACCTGTTCGGCCGCGTTAACGAGGTGCACGTCTTCCTCGAGGACGACGAACCCAACGGCTACTACATCGAGGACACCCTTGCCGGCGTTCGCATGAACGAGGTGATCGAGACTGTTCAATACCAATGGGAGGAGCTCTGCCGCCGGGTGAAGACCCAGATCGATGCGGCCACCAAGAAAGATCTCATCAAACCGCGCGAGGGCATCCGCCTCCTCGAGTTCTACGAAGGTCAGATGCTGGCAAAGACCTACCTCAACATCGACCGCACCGCCAAGACGGACGAGGAGGACTCTGCGCCCGCGCCGGCCAAGCCAGCCCGCCGACGCCGCGGTTGATCGCGTCTCGCAGCCTCCTCGGCGAATCAGGCGCCCCCGAGGGTTTCCCTCCGCTCGCGCGTATCACCCGATCGATGCCAACGCCTCCCGATCCAGATCTCCGCGAGCTCCTCCGCCGGGCCGATCCCGCCGCGGATATGACGACTTTGAACGCCTCCGCGTTCGTCGACGGCGTCCGCGCCCGGATCGCGAGCCATGCCACCGCCGACTCGTGGCCGGAACGCGTCGCCTCCCTGCACCGCCTTCTTCTTCCCCTTGCCGCCGCCCTCGCCCTCCTCGCCTCGCTTGGAGCCGGCTCGGCCTTCGCCTTCGCCCAGCACAAGCGCGAACGAACCGAGTTCTTCGCCGATGCCTACGCCGTGAGCGTCGATCCGTGGCTCATGCACACGAGCGCGGACCAACGCTGAGGTCCGGCAGATGAAGTTCATCCCCTTCGCGCTTATTCTTCTGGCCGCCCTCGCCGGGGGCTATGTGGCGACAAGCCGCGCTCTACGCGCACCAGAGTCGGCAAACACAGACCAACAACTCGAATGGCTGACGCGGGAGTTTTCGCTGGAGCCGGAGGCCGCCGCCGAAGTGCGCCGCATCCAGACCGAATACGGGCCGATCTGCGCCAAACACTGCGCCGCCATAGCCAAGGCTGAAACCGCTCTGCTCGCCGCCACTGCCCCGGAGGATCGCGTTTTCGCCGAGCGCGAACTCGAGCGCCTCCGCAAGGTTTGCGCAGACGCAACGCTCGCCCACCTGCGCTCGGTCGCCGCGCGCATGCCCCGTTCAGAAGGCGAACGTTTTCTCCGCATGATGGAGCCACGCGTCGCCCACCAAACAGGACGGACTGGTGCACCGGACCTGAGTCCGGGCGGCGAACCATGATCCCGCCGGCAAACACGGGCGGAGCCACCGGAGACGAAACGCCCGTATCCAGCGACGAATCTTACATGGCCGCGCTGGCCGCCGGAGACGACTCGGCGCTCGATCCGCTCATGCTCCGCTGGCAGGCACCGTTGCGCGCCTTCTTGATGCGCCACCTGCAAAACGAGGCCGATGCCCTTGACCTCGCCCAGGAGACCTTCGTTCGCATCTACCGACACCGCGCCCGCTATCGCGACGGCGCCCGCTTCTCCACCTGGATGTTTCAAATCGCGATCAACCTGGCGCGCGACCACGCCCGCAAAAACTTCCGACGCCGCACCGGCTCGCTCGAAGACGTGACGCCCGCCGAGACCGCAGTCATGATCAACCCCTCGCCCGGACCCGCAACCTCCGCCGGAATCGCCGAGGAGATAGCCGCCGTGCGCGCCGCCATCGCCGCCCTGCCCGACGAACTTCGCGATGCACTCGTGCTTTTCGAATACGAGAACCGCTCTCACGCCGAGATCGCGGAGATCGTCGGCGCCAGCCCGAAGGCCGTGGAAACGCGAATTTACCGCGCCCGCGACAAACTCCGCTCCGCACTCGCATCCTGGCTGCGCCGCTGACTAAGCGCCCGCGCTTGCGCGACGCCCCCGGCCCGCCTGACCATCGGGCGATGGCCTTAGTCTCGAAAAACCCCGCCACCGGCAAGATTCTCTCCCGCCACGCCACGCACACCCGTCGCGAGATTGAGCAACGCCTCGTCGCGGCCCACTCCGCCGCCGCCCGCTGGCGCGACCTTCCACCCGCCGTTCGCGGCCGCCACCTACGTGCCTGGGCCACCGGCATTCACCGCGAACGCGCCGCTCTCGCCGCGATCGTCACCGCGGAGATGGGCAAACCCCTCGCCGACGCCCTCGCCGAGATCGCCAAATGCGTGGATTGCCTTCGTCACTACGCGAGCCACGGCGCCGCCTTTCTCCGGCCCGAGGTTCCGCCCCGGAGCCCGCAAGGGGTCTACGTCGTTTCCGAACCCTTGGGCGTGGTCCTCGCGATCATGCCATGGAACTACCCCCTCTGGCAGGTCGTGCGCGCCGCCGCCCCCGCTCTGATCGCCGGCAACGTTCTCCTTCTTAAGCACTCCAGCAATGTCTGCGGCACCGCGCTCGCCATCTGCGACATCGCCCGCCGGGCCGGCCTGCCGGCGGGAGTATTCGACTGCTTGCTCCTGGCAGGAGCAGCCATCGAACCGCTCATCGCGGACGAGCGTGTTCGCGGCGTCACTCTCACCGGCAGCACCGCCGCCGGCCGCCGCGTCGCCGCCCTGGCCGGAGCCGCGCTCAAGCCCTTCGTGGGCGAGCTCGGCGGCAGCGATCCGTATTTGGTTTTCCCCGACGCCGACATCGAGGCCGCGGCCGGAATCTGCGCCGCCGCTCGCCTCGTCAACAACGGCCAGAGCTGCGTGGCCGCCAAACGATTCGTCGTCCACGCCCGCGTGGCGGACGAGTTCATACGCCTGCTTGCCGTCGCCATGGCCGCCCGGCGCGTTGGCGATCCGCTTGCGCCCGGCACAGAGCTGGGCCCTCTCGCCCGCGCTGATCTCCGTGACGAACTTCACGCCCAGGTCGCACGATCCCTGCGCCGTGGGGCGCAACTAGTAATAGGAGGCGAGTTGCCGGCCGGCCCGGGCGCGTTTTACCCCCCCACTCTCCTGGCCGACGTAACCCCTGGCATGCCTGCGGCGGACGAGGAACTCTTCGGTCCGGTGGCCGCGGTCGAGATCGCCCGCGACGTGGATGAAATGTTCGCCGCGGCCAACCGGACGATCTACGGTTTGGGCGGCGCCCTCTTCACGAGCGACACGCGCCGCGCCCGCCACGACTACGTTCCGCGCCTCGAAGCGGGCATGGTTTTCGTCAATCACGCCGTGCGTTCCCACATCGCGGTTCCCTTCGGCGGCAGCAAGGCATCCGGCCTCGGTCGCGAACTGGGCCGTCCAGGCACCCTGGCGTTCACCAATCCCAAAACCATCTGGGTCGCCTAGCTTATACCCGGCATAGGCTTGCTCTCGTTAATTCCATGTTACACGCGGCGCATTATCCTAGTGTCGCACCGGGACCCTTGCTGTGATTTTCAGT
>JBDLWD010000347.1:0-5437 GCA_039804465.1 Verrucomicrobiota bacterium
ACAATCCGATCCATCCGTGTTCATCAGTGAAATCCGTGGTTAAAGTCTGAATGCATTCAGCCGGTGGTATCAGGGCAGCTTCGCCTGCACGAGCTTGCTCGCCGCGCCGAAGTCGATGAGACCGGCCTCGGGACGCTGCTTGAGCGCGCCGATCACCTTGCCCATCTCCTTCTTCGAGGCGGCGCCCGTGGCGGCGATGACCTCGGCGATGATCGCCTCCAGCTTCGCGCCGTCGATTCCGGCGGGCAGATACTTCTCGAGCACCGCGATCTCGGCCTTGTTCGCCGCGACGAGGTCGGCTCGTCCGCCCTTCTCGAACTCGATCGCCGCGTCCTGCAGGTTTTTCACGCCCTTGCGCAGCGAGGCCGTGGCCAGGGCGTCGTCGATCGGCTTGTTCTGGTCCATCGCCGCGCGCTGGATGGCGGCGTCGGCCGTGCGCAGGATGGTGGCGCGGTTGCTGTCCTTGGCTTTCATCGCGACGATGATGTCGGCGCGCAGGGTTTCATAGATCGTGGCCATAAAACCGTCACCCTGCCCTCAGGCCACGCGCTCCGCCACGAAAATCACGTAGCCGCGGCTCCGCGCCCGCACCCCCGCCCTCGGCGCATCCGCGCGCACCCCGGTGAAACCCGCCGACGCCAGCCTGCGCTCAAACCCGCGGTCGGGCCCCGCCGACCACACCAGCAGACGCCCGCCCGGCCGCAGCGCGGCGAAAAGCCGCTCCACGCCGCGCCGGTCGTAAAGACTCGAATTACCACCGCTGACCATCGCCGCCGGGCCGTTATCGACGTCGAGCGCGATCACGTCCCACTTCGCCCGACCCAGCACCGCCCCCACGTCGCCAATTCGCACCGTCACACGGGCGTCGGTGAGACTGGAACCGTTTAAGTCGCGCAAAAAAGTCCGGTTCCACTCCACCACCTCGGGCAAGAGTTCCGAAACCTCCACTTTCGCGTCACGTCGCAGCCCGGCCAGAGCCTTCCGCAGCGTAAACCCCAGACCGAGCCCGCCCACCAGCACCCGCGCACCCTTCTTGCCCTCGGCCGCCACCGCCACCAGCTCGCCCAGCCTCTCCTCCGACTCGGCCAGCGCCGAATGCATCAAGGCCTGCCCATCGACCCGCACCACGAAGTGGCCGTCATGCGCGTGCAGGGTCAGCCGCGCCCCGTCGGGCGCCCGCGCCTCCGCCAGTTGCACCTGAGGTTTCATCTTTTTTAGATCCGGTATTATGCCACCGGCCGAATGTAGTCAGATTTTAACCAAGGATTTAACGGATGCGCGCGGATAATTCGTATCCGTGATAATCCGTGAGATCCGTGGTCAAATGCTTGGGCTCAAAAGTCCGCAAGGGTTGAGCCGGCGGCATCACGCGAACAATCACGGAAGCGCGGGTTCGCATGAGCGCCTGCAGCTATCCGCGCCCATCCGCGCCATCCGCGGTTGAACCGCGCCTCAGTCCGCCACCTCGACCACGAGCTGCACCTCGGTCGCCGAGGTGCGCGGCAGGCCAGCCACCGCCACCGCCGCGCGCGCATGGCGGCCGGCGTCACCCAACACCGAGACGAGCAGGTCGCTCGCCCCATTGATCACCGCCGGACTGTCCGCAAAGCCGCTTACCGCGTTCACGAAACCGTTCACCATGACCACGCGCTTGATCTTCGAGAGATCGCCGACGTGCGCCTTGATGTTGGCCAGCGAATTGAGCGCGGCGATCTTCGCCGACTCGTAGGCGGTCTGCACGGTTTGCTCGCGGCCCACCTGGCCCTCGTGCGTCACCTTGCCATCCAGAACCGCCAGCGTGCCGGCGCAGAAGAGCAGGTTTCCGGTGCGCACCACGGGGAGGTAGTTGCCGGCGGCGGGCCCGACGACGGGCAGTTGGAGACCAAGTTCAGCGAGCTTTTGTTCGGGGGTCATTGCGGAAAAAACCAAACCGTCCCGCGCTCGCCGTCCTTAGCCAAGCCCGTTCTTCCGCGCCTCCGTCGCAAACTCCGCCCAACCAACCTCGGCCGACCGCCCCGGCCTTAACCGCAAGGGGTAATCAGAACCGAACACCACCTGCTCCGGCCGCACGCTCACGCCGCGCATGCCCCAGGCTTTTTCCCCGTAGATCAAGGGCGCCGCCGCCGTGTCCACCCGCACGTTGGGCAAATCGCGCACATCAAACCCGCCCGCCCAGTGCGCGAGCACGAACTCCACCCGGGGCCACGCCCGTGCCAGAGCGCGAAAATCCGCCTCGGGCGTGGGCACCATGCCCGGGTAGGGCCGCGCGCGAGGCTCGGTGACATGCAGGTTCACCGGCCAGCGCCACGCCTCCGCCTGCTCGAGCGCCGCGCGCATGCCCTCGCTATCGATGCTCGCGCCCACGCTGTGCGGCGACAATTCGCCGAGCCCGCTCAACCCTTCGTCCCTCGCGCGGCAGAGCTCCTCCCGCACCGCGGAGGCGGTCGTGCCAGGATGAATTGTCGCATAGGCCGAAAGCCTGTCCGGATGGGCCGCCACCCATCCGGCCATCGCGCGATTGTGCCAAGCGCAGGTCTCGGGCCTTTCCCAATACCAGCCGAGCAGGACCGCTCGCGCCACACCCGCCGCGTCCATCGCGCGCAGCAAATCATCCACGCCTGGGAACTCCTGCACCGGCGAGCCGTCGCGCCGCTTGCGTGCGCACATCTCCGCCCAGCGAGCCTCGCCCCGCGCCGCCGCCCACCCGGCCGGATCTTGGTTCAGCTCCGCCGGATAAAGATGCACGTGGTGATCGACCAAACCCATGGCCGCATTGGCCACAAAAAGCTCAAAAAACACAAAGCCGGATTCCGCTAGAGACGGAGAAGGGTCTCGCGAAGGATAAGAAGGAAACAAAGGGAAACCTCCGCCATCCGTCCTTCCGCCATCCGCAGTTCCGCTGCTCCGCCTTCCGTCCATCCGTCGTTCCGGCGCTCCGTCGCTCCGCCATCCGTCGCTCCGCTGCTCCGTCACCCCTCCGCTCAATCTCTCCGGCTCAGCACAGGTTCACCGGATCCACGTCCAGCACCTGGATCATGTCTTCCGGCCACTCGAATTCGCCCCGCAGGCGCGCCACCTCCGCGACGATCTTCGTCACCGGCGCATTGCAGAAATACCAGAGCTGCCAGCGATACTCGTCCTGGATCTTTTCGATCGGAGCCGCGGCCGGGCCCATCAGCGTCACCTTTTCGCCCAGCGCCTCTTCCACGCGCTTTTTCCACGCTTCGGCGAAAAACCGCAGCTTCTCCGGGTTGGGCCCGCGAAAGAGGTGGTGCAACAGGTGCCGCGCCGGCGGATAACCAAAATCCTTCCGCACCCTCAGCTCCGTCTGCGCGAAGCCCACATAGTCCGCGTGACGGGAAAACTGGATCGCCCCCGCCTCCGGCGTGAAGGTCTGCACCACCACCTCGCCCGCCCGGTCTCCCCGCCCCGCCCGCCCGGCCACCTGCACCAGCAACTGGAAGGTCCGCTCGTTGGCACGAAAATCCGGCACGTGCATCGAGAGGTCCGCGTCTACCAGCCCCACCAGGGTCACATTGGGAAAATCCAGCCCCTTCGCGATCATCTGCGTGCCCACCAGGATGTCGATCTTGCCCGCGCGAAAGGCCGCCAACACCTCGCGGAAGCGGTTCTTTTTCTGCATCGTGTCCGTATCGATGCGCTCGATACGCGCCTTGGGCAGCACGCGGCGCACCGCCTCCTCCACCCGCTGCGTGCCGGTGCCGCGCCACTTGATCTCGGGCGAGGCGCAGCTCGGGCAGCGGTCGGGCGCGTTGCGCTGATGCCCGCACAGGTGGCAGCGCAGCGTCTCGTCCGTCCGGTGGTAGGTCATGCTCACGCTGCAATGCGGACACTCCTCCACGTGGCCGCACTTGCGGCACTGCATGGCCGAGGAGTAGCCGCGACGGTTGATGAAAAGAATGATCTGCTCCTTCTTCGCCAGCCGCCCGTGCATCGCGTCCACCAACCGGCGCGAGAGCGTCACGCCCCCGCCCCTCTGCCGCATCGCCTCCACCCGCATGTCCACGATGTCGATGAAGGGCAGCTTCCGGTCGTCGATCCGCTGCGTTAGCGTCAGCAGACCGTATTTGCCCGCGCTCGCGTTGGCCCAGGTCTCCAGCGAGGGCGTGGCCGAGCCGAGCAGGCAGAGCGCCCCGCACAGCTTGGCCCGGTAGATCGCGGTGTCGCGCCCGTGGTAGCGCGGCGTCTCGTCCTGCTTATAGGCCGGCTCGTGCTCCTCATCCACGACGATGAGGCGCAGGTTTTGCACCGGAGCGAAGACCGCCGAACGCGCGCCCACCACCACCCGGGCCTCGCCCGTGGCCAGCGCCAGCCAGCCGTCCAGGCGCTCGCCCTCGCTTAGCATGCTGTGCCAGACCACCGCCCGGTGCCCCGGCGCGATCGCCTCCAGCCGCGAGCGCAGCCGCGCCACCGTCTGCGGCGTGAGCGCCACCTCGGGCACAAGAAAAGCCACCCCGCCGCCCGCCGCCAACGCCTCCTGGATGGCCCGCAGATAGACCTCCGTCTTCCCCGAACCCGTCACCCCGAAGAGCAGTTGCACGCCGAATTTCTCCTCCTTCAGCGCCGCACCCAGCCCGTCCACGGCCGCCTGCTGCTCCGCATTGAGCCGATGCGGCTGCGCGGCCACGTGCTCCCCCTGCGCATGGTCGTCCGCGTAGGCGATGCGCTCCACCCGGCGCGATTCCTCGCGCAGGAGCCCGCGCGTCACCAGCCCGTTGATCGCCGCCGCCGAGACGCCCATGCGCTCGATCGCGAGCGATTTGAGCACCGGCCGCGGCTGCACGCGGAGAAAGTCGTAAACCTTCGCCTGCGCCGGCGCGCGTTTCGCCAGCGCCGCCCGCTCCTCCTCCGTCGCCTGCCGCGCCACCACCAGCAGTTTTTCCTGCTTCAGCGAGGCCGCCTTGCGCACCGCGCCCGGCAACATCGTCTCGATGATCCCATCCAGCGGTGCCGCGTAATAGGCGCTCATCCACTTCGCCAGTCGGAGCAGGTCAGGCGGCAGCGCGGGAAACGGATACACCAGGCCCGCGAGCGGTTTGCAGCGTTCGACCGGAAAGTCCTTCGGCTCGGAAAACTCCGCCACGATGCCGAGGTGAAACCGGTTCACGATCGGGATGCGCACCAGCGAGCCCACCTGCACCTGCGCGCGCAGCGTCTCCGGCACTTTGTAGTGCAGGAGCTTGTCGAAACCCGCGAGGGGATGAACGCCGACCGTCATGGGGACGTGCAGTGAAGCCACAGCCTCCTCGCGCGCACCAATCAATTTCGCGCCGAGCCCGCGATAATGCGGTTCACCCGCTCAGGGTCTCGCGCAGTCGGGGGGGGAGCCGGCGAAAGCAAAAATCGAACTCCGTTCCTTCTCAGCCACTGTATCCTTAAAGGGGCCAAGGCTTTTACCCCCTTGGCAAATTTTATA
>JBDLWD010000348.1:0-3108 GCA_039804465.1 Verrucomicrobiota bacterium
TGGCTAGTCGACCACCCGGCGGATGGAGCCGATGCCGGGCTGCGGGCGCACCCCGCCACGCGCGGAAAAATCGAAATCCCGGTGGAAAAACAGCGAAGTGGTCCAGCTGTAGCCGTTGACCGGGCCGAACCCAGTCATGTCGACCTGGAGCAATCCCGCCGCCCTCAACGCGGCCGCGCTCCCCGGGTGCCAATCCGCGTTGTCGAGCACGACCAACCCGCCCGGCCTCAGCATCCCGGGGGCCGCGCGACTGCAGGCGAGCCTCTCGAGCCCGTCCACCACGATGATGTCAAAAGGCTCCCCCTCGCGCCCCAACGCGGAAACATAGCGGGCCGGATCGGTTTCCAACTGCAGCCTCACGTTCGGACCGCGTCGGGAATCCAAGTGGGAATGCCACCCAGGATCACTCTCGACCGAAACGACCTCGGCGCATCGCGCGCCCCAATAAAGCGTGGAATTGCCGGCGCCAAATTCGAAGACGCGCTTCGCCCCGAGATCGAACTGGCCGAGAAACTCGATCGCCGGGTAGGTGAACCAGGGCAGCGGCTCGCCGCGCGCGTCAACAGGCCGGTGCATACACGCGCTGCGCCAGTGACCGTATCCCCCCTTGATGACGCCACCGATCGCGCGCAAGGCCCTCGCCGCGCGCAGCCAGGAGACTGCCGCGCTCGGCTGCACGGTCTTGGGCTGGGCCTGGTTAGGCGCGGAGTTCATTAAAAACGAAGATAGCGCCATCCAAGCAGCGGCACCAACAGAGCGCGAGTCTGCAAAGCGGCTGTGGCGCGCGCCCGCGGATGCAACCACGAGGCGCCCCATGCGGCCACGCCGTAGGACGCGAGAGTCGCCCAGGCCGCGCCGATCGGACCATGCGCGGGAATAAGCCAGAAATTCAGCGCGATGTTCAGCGCCGCGCCCGCCGCGGTGGTGGCCAGATGAAAGGCCGCCATGCCTTCGTTGACCAGATACTGGCTGCGGGCCACCCCGAGAAACACGAAAACAACCGACCAGGCATGGCAGCGGAGCACCGCCGCGGACTCGGTGAATTCCGCGCCGTAGGCCAGCCGCACCAGAGGCTCGGCGGCCAAAAACGTCCCCGCCGCGGCGACGTAAGCCATCGCCGCGTTCAGATCGTAATACCGGCGCATGGCCTCGCCATACGCCGCGGAGGACTCCGCCTTGCGACGCAGCAACCCAGGCAGAATACTGGAGGCCAGCGCTCCAGGCAAAAAATACCACAGCTCGCTCAACCTGACCGCCGCGGCGTAAATCCCCGCCGCGCGCTCCCCCGAGAGCGATCGCAGCATCACCATATCAAGCCGCATGTAGAGCATGACGGTCAGGCCGGCCAATAGCAGCGGCCACGACTCCGCCATCAGCACCCGCAACGACACGACAGGCGCGAAGTCGCCCGCGCGGCGCGGCATACCCGACCTCCGCGCCGCGAGCCGGACAAAGACGCAATTCAGCGCGCCCTCGCCCGCCGCCACCCATGCGTAAGCCGTCAAATCCGCGTCCTCTCCCACCAGCCAGAGGCGGGAAACCGCCCCCGCCAACAGGGCCAGCCATGACGCCATTGTGGCCTGCCGAGCCCTCAGATTTGCCTGCAACCACATGTCGGCGGTCATGCCCGCAGGTTGGAATAGGGTAATGGACAGGATCAGGATTAACGCGGTATCCTCGGACGGACCGTGAAAAAACGCCAGCCAACCGGCCACGAGCGCGTTCAGGAGCACCGCTGAGCCAAGCCGCGCGCGCCAAACCAGGCCGAGCCAACACGCCGCGGATTCCGGCTCCATGATTAGCTTTCGGCGCACAACCGCCTCCACGCCCAGTTCGGCCAATGGCATTAGCACAGCGACGATGGAGGCGGCATAGGCGAAAAGACCGTATCTTCCAGGCCCCAGATGACGGGCCACCAGCACACCGACCGCCACCCCCGCCAAAAGCCTCAGGCCTTTGTCGGCGACCAACCAGAGGAAATTGTTGCGCCCGGAGAAGGGCGACCCGCCGTCCGGTTTTTCGTTGGCCATGGATTGATATGTTATTTCCCCACGCCCCGGCAAAGCGTCAACGCTTTGCCCGCGCCAGCCGGCAGAACAGAGTTTCCCCTTCCCAAGCCGCCCCCATCCTAGAATCATCGGCCGTGTCACAGCGCATGAAGCTTTCCGTCGTCATCCCCTGCTACAACGAGGCCCGCACCATCCGCACCATCGTGGAGGCCGTTCGCGCATCCCCCGTCGCCGACCGCGAGATCATCGTCGTCGATGACTGCTCGCGCGACGGCACGCGCGACGTCCTCAAGTCCGAGATCGCGCCGCTTGTGGACAAGATTCTCTATCACGAGGTCAACCAGGGCAAAGGCGCCGCCCTCCGCACCGGCTTCGCCGCCGCCACCGGCGACATCGTCCTCATCCAGGACGCCGATCTGGAATACGACCCGCAGGAGTATCCGCAACTGCTCGCGCCCATCGTCGCCGGAAAGGCCGACGTCGTCTTCGGCTCGCGCTTCATGGGCGGCGGCCCGCACCGCGTCGTCTACTTTTGGCACATGGTGGGCAACAAGTTCCTCACTCTGCTGTCCAACATGTTCACCAACCTCAACCTCACCGACATGGAGACCTGCTACAAGGTCATGCGCCGCGAGGTGGTGAAACGGATCTCCATCGAGGAAAACCGCTTCGGCTTCGAGCCCGAGATCACCGCAAAGATCTCCAAGATCCCCGATATCACCATCTACGAGGTAGGCATCAGCTACTACGGCCGCACCTACAAGGAAGGGAAGAAGATCGGCTGGCGCGACGGCTTCCGCGCCTTGTATGCGATAGTCAAATACAACCTCTTCCGCTGAGGATAAAGGGCGTCGGCCCCTCATTCCAACCATGGCCAAGACCCTCCTCGTCACCGGTGCCTCCGGCCTCATCGGTTCCGAGGTGGCGACCTACTTCGCCCGCGAACTAGGCTATGCCGTCCACGGGGTGGACAATAACCAGCGCGCGGTATTCTTCGGCCCCCAGGGCGACACCCGCTGGAACCAGCGCCGCCTCCAGCGGGACCTGTCCGGCTACGTCCACCACGAACTCGACATCCGCGACCGCGCAGGGGTGCTGG
>JBDLWD010000349.1:0-5450 GCA_039804465.1 Verrucomicrobiota bacterium
GCGGGTAGGGCTCGCGGGAGCGTTTGGCAAAGACCTCGAGCGCGCCCGAGATCGGAGGCTCCAGCCCGAGCGCCTCGCACTGGGTGCGCAAACGCGTGAGCGCGTCGGCCAGGCTGATCTCCGCCGGCCAGACGGGCAGCAGTTTTTCCGCGAGCTCGACCAGCGGCTCGGCACGCGACAATTTCCGCCAGATTTGCAACGCCTGCTCGACGGAGTGGGACTGGGTGGCGTCGAAGGCCCGCTCGCAGGCTCGCCGCGCCTCGGCGAGCGAAAGTGTGACGGCGCCGACGGCGCGCAGCCACGGCCAGAGCGCGAGCAACTCCTCGAGGCGACCTCCCTTTTCCTGGAAAGCGAGCAGCCCGCGCTGCGCGAGCACGTCGGCCGACGGCGTGCCGACCGCGCCGAGCAGATCGACGAAGGCGACGCCGCGCCGGGCCAGCGCACGGGCGAAACGCATGTGCGCGGCGTCGGCCGCCGGAAAAATCACCCCGATGTTTTCCGCGCCCGCGTCCAGACGCGCGGCCACGAGATCGGCGGCCAGCTCCATCTCGTCCGCGCGGGTGCGCCCGACGAGCACGGTGGCACGGCGCGCGTCGGCCTCGTCTGCTCCGCTCCACAGCGCGGCCACGCCGGCGCAACCCGCGCCGGGCCCGGCCGCGGCCTCGAGCAAACGGGGCTCCGCGCCGAGCACGGCGCGCCAGAGGTCGATCCATTTCTCGTCGAGGCCGGCGCGTCCGCTAAACTCGGGCGCGGGCAACACAACCGTAACATCGGCGCAGCGGCGCACGAACGCGGCCATGTTGAAAAACTCGCCCCAGAGTTCGACTCCCGGACCGCACACGAGCACGCGGCCCCCGATCGCAGGTGCGTCTGGCGACGGCAGCGCCAGACCCATGGCCTCGGCCTGCAAGGGCGCGAGATCGTAGCCGCGCGCGTCCACCCAGGCGGAAAGCTCCTCGAAGATCGCGGCCAGCGGCGGCAGGGGGAAATCGCCGGCGCGGAAGCCGCCTTTCAACAGTTCGTCAAAGTCGTCCAGGGCGCGCTCGGGATCGCTTTGCAGGCTTTTCCAAAAACCCCACTCGGGATCGGTGGAATCAAGCGGCTCGAGGCGGCGCGCGATGAGCGTGCGCAAGCCGAGCAGGAGGAGTTCGCGGCCGAGCGCGGGACGCCCGGCGTCATCGAGCGCGACCCATTTTTTTCGCGCCAGACCGGGCGTGAGAAACTCCACGCCGAGCAGCGCCACGCCCTCGGCCAGGCAGCGCTGCTTGAGGGCGTGGGCCTGACCGCGCGTGGGAACAATGACGTAGGCCCGAGAAAGGCAGCCGCGGCCCGATTCCAGCCACGGCCTGGTCACCTGCGCCCAGGTTTCCTCCGCGCCGGGACTGAGGAAAAACTGGACGGCGGGGGCGGGCATCGCCCGTGGACTCAAGCCAGCGCGGGCAGCGCGACAAGCGCGCGTGCGCATTCGCACAAAAAAACAAAACCCCGCGCAGTCGCAAAGACGGGCGCGGGGTCAGGGAAGCGAACAGCGGCGCGGTGGCCGCGTAAGCGGGCCGGCCGCTTACTTGGCGAAAACGACCTTGGCGGTCTTGGCCTTGGCGCGGGAAGCGGCGTTCTTGTGGACGACGCCGGACTTGGTGGCCTTGTCCATGGCGGCGACGTAGGCCTGGGCGGCGGACTTGGCGGCCTCCTTGTCCTCGCCCTTGGCGGCGACGAGGAACTTCTTGTGGAGAGTCTTGATGCGGGTCTTGGTCGCCTTGTTGCGAGCGGTCAGACGGGTGGTTTTGCGGGCGGCCTTGATGGCGGATTTGGTGTTGGCCATGGTAAGTGAGGAAACGAGGGTTGGCTTTTGGAAAACGGGCAGAACCTCAAAGCCTGCCGCCGGAGTCAAGGGCGCTTTTGCCTGCCAACGCAGGAGAGGCTCCCGGGGATGGCCTGGCCGAACGCGCTTGCCCATGCGTCGCGCGCCATCATTCCTCCGATTTCAACCCCCTGTTGCATGTCCACTGCCGAAACGAAGCTTCCTCGCATTCACCTCCTGCTTGTCGACGACAGCGCCTTGGTGCGACGCGGTGTGCGCGAGCTGCTGGAGGGACGGCACCGGCAGGCCGAGTTGATCATCGCGGGGGAGGCCGGCTCGGTCGCCGAGGCGCTGGGCATCGCTAAAACCTGCAAACCCGACGTCGTCCTGCTCGATATCCGCCTGCCCGACGGGGACGGCTTCGAGGCGTGCCGCGGCCTCTTGAAGGAGCATCCCGGGGCGCGCATTCTCATGCTGACCTCTTTTGCCAACGATGACTTTGTCCATCAGGCTATCGTTTCCGGGGCGCATGGATACCTGATGAAGGAGGTGGAGCCCGAGCGCCTGATCGAGGCCATCGTCGGTCTCCATCACGGAGAATCCATTCTTGGCACCGGCTTGGTGGAGCGCGTCCTGGATCTGGTCCGGGCCGGGCACACTGGCGCGGGACGTGATTCAGCAAGCGGCCTAACGCTGCTTTCGGCGCAAGAACGGCGCGTGATGGCCCTAGTCGCGGAAGGGCCCACCAACAAGGAAATCGGGGTGCAGCTGGGCCTCAGCGACAACACGGTCAAAAACTACTTGGTCAACGTGTTCGACAAGCTGAAGGTCAAACGACGCTCCCAGGCCGCCGCTCTCTGGGTGCAATCCGCAGGCAAGAGCAAATAGGTCCGTTCTGGCCTATTACATAGGCCTGCAATAATGGGTCTTAGGTCCCTCGTGCCGCGCCCGCCTGTCTGCTAAGGTAAGCGCATGGATACTTCACCCTGCGTTTGTTACGCCGCCCGGTTAGCGAGGGGTCCACGTCGTTCGTTGCGCCGCCGCGAAACCCGCTTGGCCGCGCCTGGGTTCACCATCGCGGAAGTGATGATGGCGAGCTTTGTGATGATCTTTGGCATAGCCTCGGCGATCATCGTTCTCCAGTCCGGCCTGCGCGCGCTCGACACCGCGCGCAACACCACCCTGGCCTCCCAGTTGATCCAAAGCGAGATGGAGCGCATCCGCTTGCTGAGCTGGAGCGCCGTGAACTCCTTGCCCGCCTCCGCCACCATCGAAATCGGCGAGATACTGCCCACCGACTTGCCCAGCATCTCCGAACTTCGCTCGCGTTTCACCATCACCCGCGAGGTATCCGACGTCACCGGCAAGGTCGGCGACATGAAGGAAATCGACATCACCGTAAGCTGGAGAGGTGTGGATGGCCAGAGCCACGTCCGCGCCAGCTCAACCCATTACAGCCGCGAGGGACTTTATGCCTATTATTATACCAAAGCGCGATCCTGAGAGGGGTTTTCTGCGCCGGGCGTTCACCCTGGTCGAGGTTCTCATCGCATCGACGCTCGGCTCGATCGTGCTCGCTGGCGTGCTTGCGGCGTTTCTCTTTCTCGGCCGCGCCGGCGTGGCGGTGCAAAACTACTCGGACATGGAGGCGCAGGCGCGCGAAGCCATGGAAACCTTCGCCCTGGACGTGCGCATGGCCTACGATGTGTCCTGGACCGTTTCCGGCGGAGAGGCCACCGCCGTCACCATCACCGTCGAGGAAAACGGCGCCGAGGCGCGCTACACCTACGTCTACGACAGCGCGGCCGGCACCTTCACTCGCCAGCGCAGCCAGCCCACGACAGGGGACGTCCGCGTGCTCATCAGCGGCATCAAACGCAATCCGGCGGTCGATTTCTTCACCGCTTACAAGATAGACACCCAGCGAATCGATTTCTCCACCACCACCGCCACGGCGGCCGCCAACATGACCAAGCAGATTCAGATCTCCCTCGAGGCCGAACGCCTGCGCACGACGCTTGGGGCCGCGACCAACAAGGTGGTCTCCGCCCGCTTCGTCCTGCGCAACAAAAAGGTCACCACGTGACCCCCTACCCCATGCGAACACGTGCCCACCCCTCGCGCCGCGGCTCCGTTCTGATCGTCTCGCTCCTTTTTTCGGCGGGCATCGCCATCAGCCTCGTTTCGTTCATCCGCCTCGCAACGTCCGCCAGCCAGCTCTCCTACCGCAGCTTCTACGCCGGGGCGGCCATGAACGCGGCCGAGACCGGCCTCGAATACGGCATGTGGTCGGTCAACAAACAGCTCGCGGGGCAAAGCTCGGACGCATGGAGCGGCTGGGGGCCCTCCTCCTCCGCCACCCATGCTCAGCGCATCTTCACCCTCGGCTCGCTGTCCGGCGGCGCCACCGCCCAGGTAAAGGTCTACGTAAACCGGCGGGATCTCGCCGGCGAACCGTTCATCGTCGCCCGCAGCATCATCACCCCGCGATCCGGACCGCCGATCGAAAAGTGGATCAAGGTCACGCTCAAGAAGCGCTCCCGCTTCGCCAGCGGACTCGTCGCCAAGGACCGCATTACCTTCAGCGGCAACAACGCCTCCGTCGACAGCTGGGACTCCGATCCCGACCGCAACACCCTCACGCCACCCGTCCCCTACTCCGCCTCCGTCCGCCGCGACAACGGCAGCGTCGGCAGCATCCTCATCGACAACCCGTCTATCTTCACCAACAACGCCGACATCTGGGGCACCGCCTCCACCGGCGGCGACAACCCCACCAACGAGGTCGGAACGAACGGCTCCATCCTCGGCGCCGACTCCGCCGCGAAGGACAAATCCCGCTGGATCAAAGTCGCCGTGGACCCCGACCGCATAGCCACCGATTTCACCGCCGACTTCGAACCCGTCGTCACCCCCTCGGGCGGCACCACGGTTGCCGCCATGTCCCTGACCGGCTCGCCCGCCACCTTGACCGGCAGCACGGACCCCAACAACCCGCGCATCATCAGGGTCCCGAGCATCTCCATGAGCGGCAGCTCGAGCACCGTGCTCAACATTTCCGGCCACGTAGCGCTTATCCTCACCGCCACCACCGGCGACGCCCTTTCCATGGCGGGCAACTCCAGCATAAGTATCCCCAACGGCTCGACCCTGACCATCTACGCTTCCGCCAATATCCGGATCGCCGGCAACGGCGTCGCCAACCTCAACACCCAGCCGAAAGCTCTCATGCTCTACGGCACGGCGGCGGACTCGGACAACAATGGCAGCACCGTCCACCAGCAAATCGACATCGCCGGCAACGGCGACCTGAAGGCTATCGTCTACGCACCCAACGCCCTCACCCGCGTAAACGGCAACGGCAACGTCATGGGCGCCTTCGTCTCCGGCCAGATATCCCTCACCGGCAACGCCGCTTTTCACTACGATGAATCGCTCGGCCGCCTCGACACCGGCGAACCCCTCGGCCTGGACGAATGGAACGAGTTCATTAACTTCGCCGACCGCCAGGCCTACGCCTCCGTGATGAGTTTCTAAAGCCCGGCTATCCGGCCGCGTCCGGCGCGCCGCGCCCTGAACGGAAATCAGGCCGCGGCCTTGGCCGTGAAAACCTTGCGCAGAATGTCGACCGACTCGGCCAGCTCCGCCT
>JBDLWD010000350.1:0-4346 GCA_039804465.1 Verrucomicrobiota bacterium
AGGATCCCGTTCTTGGCGATCAGGCCCACCAGCGTGATAAGGCCGATCTGCGAGTAGATGTTGAGTGTGGTCTTTCCGAGAAAGATCGGAAGCGTCGCACCCACCACGGCGAGCGGCACCGAACCGAGCAGAATAATGAACGGATCGCGGAAAGAGTTAAACTGGGCGGCGAGCACCAGAAAAATCAGCAACAACGCGAGCGCGCCCGCCTGCCAGAGGGCCTGGCCCTCCTTGCGGAGCTGGCGGGACTCGCCGCCGTAGTCGATCGAGTAGCCGGGGGGCAGAATCTCGGCCGCCTTTTCCTCCAGCTTCTTGAGCGCTTGGTCGATCGAGGGCCCAACACCGGTGATCTTTACCGAGTTGAGTTGCTGGAACCGGTTGAGCACCCGGGGCTCCACCGTCTCGCGCAGAGTGGCTATGGTGCCCAAGGGAATGAGTTTACCACCCGGTCCGCGAATCTGGTATTCGAGAAGTTGCGCGGCATTGAGCCGCTGGCCCCGCTCCACTTGGGGAATCACGCGGTAGCTGCGGCCGTCGTTGACGAAGCGGTTGACGTAGGCGCCGCCGAGCATGGAGCCGAGGTCACGCGCAACGTCAGTCAGGCTGAGCCCCATCGACGCCACCTTTTCCTTGTCGATTTCGATCTCAACCTGCGGAAGGTCGAACTTGAGGTCGGATTGGGCGAAGAAAAAAGTGGGCATCTGCCCGGGCGTGTTTGCCGCGCCATTGGCATAGGTGGTGAGCGCCTCGGAAAATTCATACATCTGGCCGTGGTCGGCGGTGGAGCGCACCACGAACTCAATCGGCAGATCGCCGCCCGAGGGCAGCGGCGGTGGAGTAGTGAGCACGACGTCCATTCCCGCTATTCTTGCGGCGTCGCCAAGGAGCGACTGTTGGATCTCCTGGGCGGTGCGATCGCGCTGGGACCACGGCTTCAAGAGCGCGCCGCCGAACCCGAAGCTGGCGCCGGTCAGCTGAAAAGAGGTCTCATACTCCGGAAAGCTCTCGAACATGCGCTGCACCTCGTTCGAGTAGAGCATGGTTTGCTCGATGGTGGCGGTGGGCGCCGGAAAAAGGATGCTGAACACGATGCCCTGGTCCTCGGACGGAGCGAGTTCGCTCCGGGCGAATTTGAAGAAAGGGAAGGCCAGGCCGCCAAGCATCACCGCCAGCATCAGAAGAGCGGGCAGGGTTTTGAAACGACGCCCGGTCAACACGTCGAAAATCCAAGCCAGCAGAAACGATGCTAGCGTAAGCCCGAGCGTTACGCCCGCCAAGGTTTGGAACCCGGCGGCGCTGAATGTCCATCCCGCGCCGAACATCAGCAGGAAGAAGAACACGAGAACCAAGGCGATGCCCGCCGCGGCGAGTGGCGCCGAGGCCAGAAGAGTGACGAAGCGGGTGCGGCTTTCTCCGGGCGCGAGCATGGCCCCCACGAGTCGTTCATAACGGTCGCGCAGGGCATCGAAGGACCGGTTGATTCGGCCTGAAAGTCCCCGGCCCTCGTGATCATGCTCGTTGAGCAGATAGGCGCTCATCATGGGCGAGAGCGTGAGCGCGACGAACCCGGACACCGCGACCGCACCCGCCAGGGTGAAGGCGAACTCGCGGAAAAGCGCGCCGGTGAGTCCGCCTTGAAAACCGATCGGCGCGTAGACGGCGGCGAGCGTGATGGTCATGGCTATGACAGGCCCCACCAGTTCTCGTGCCCCGAGGATTGCGGCGTCTATGCGGTTCGCGCCCTCGCGAATATGCCGTTCCACGTTCTCAACCACGACGATGGCGTCGTCGACCACGATGCCGACAGCCAGCACGATGGCCAAAAGCGTGAGCAGGTTGATCGTGAAGCCCATGACCAGCATCAGAAAGATGGCTCCGATCAGGGAGAGGGGCATGGCGACGATCGGAATGAGCACCGAACGCAGGGAGCCCATGAAAAGGAAGATGACTACCGTGACGATGAGCAGGGTCTCTATCAGCGTCTTTACGATCTCCTTTAGGGCATCATCAATGTAGGCGGTGGCGTCGTAACCGACGTTCATCGAAAGTCCGGAAGGAAGGCTGGCCTCGATCGCGGGCAAAGCGGCGCGAACGCGCTTGATCACCTCGACCGTGGAATCGGTGGGCAGAACCCACACGCCCATGAAAGTGGCCTTCTGACCGCCAAAGCGGACCTCCTCGTCGTAGCTTTCCGCGCCGAGCTCGATGTCGGCCACGTCGGCGAGACGCACGATGGCGCCGTTGCGCTCGGCGACGACAAGCCGGTTGAACTCCTCGACGCCCGCGAGATCGGTGTCGGCCACGAGGCTTACGCGGATCATCGAGCCCTTGGTCTGGCCGACGGCGGCGAGTGCGTTGTTGGAGGCGAGGGCGTGGCGGACCTCGGCGGGGCTTATGCCGCGCGCGGCGAGTTCCGCGGGCTTCAGCCAGACGCGCATGGCGAAAATGCGCGCGCCCAGCACGTCCGCGCGCTGCACGCCCTTGATCGCGGAGATCTGCGGCTGGACGAGACGATTCAGGTAATCGGTGATCTGGTTTTGCTCGAGGGTATCCGAGTAAAAGCTCAGATACATCGAGGCGAAACGACTGTCGCTGGACTCGACGTCGACCACCGGCGCCTCGGACTCCGGGGGCAGTTCGCTGCGAACCTGGTCAATCTTGGAGGAAATCTGCGCGAGGGCGGCGTTGGTGTCGTAGTTGAGGCGCAGATACACCTTGATCGTGCTGATGCCGGCGCGGCTTTCGGATTCGATGTAATCGATGCCGTCCGCGCTCGCGATGATCTTCTCAAGCTGGGTGGTGATGTAGCCGCGGACGGTCTCGGCGCTGGCGCCGAAGTAGGTCGTGGTGACGTTAACCACGGCGCTGTCGGAGCGCGGATATTGGCGGACATTGAGCCGGTTGTAGGACACCAGACCCACGACCAGGATGACGATGTTGACCACCAGCGCGATGACGGGCTTGCGAACGAACAGGTCGGTGAAGCTTTTCTGGATCATGACGAGACGCGCGCAAACGCGCGCAAAAGAGGGAGATGAAATGGGCTTGGAACGGGAATCGTCGTGAACCCGCCGCGAGGGAGCATCAGGAGTTTACCGGCTTGGGTGCGACCTCGGCAGAAGGCTGGACTTGGTTGTTGATCAGGACCGGCGCGCCGTTGCGCAGCTTGAAAACGCCGACGGAGGCCACGGTCTCGCCGGGCTTCAGCCCTTCGAGAACCTCGACAAGGTCCCCCTTGGACACGCCGAGCTTCACGAAACGCTGGGCGGCGCCGAGATACTCTTTGCCGTCAGGCCCCTTGATCTGCTCCAGCACGAACACGGAATTGCCGTAGGGCGCGTAAGCCACGGCCGTGGCCGGTATGACGACGGACGGCGCAGCGGAGGGTAGCTGGAGCTCCACCCGGGCAAACATGCCCGCGCGCAACTTCTCGCCCGGATTGGAGATGGTGGCCTGCAAAGAGACGTTGCGCGAAGCGGCGTCGACCTCGGGGTTGATAGCGGTGACGCGCCCCTCAAAAACCTGATCGGGAAATGCGTCCACCTTCACTGCAACGGCCTGCCCGAGCTCGATGACGGGCAGGTGACGCTGCGGGAGGTTAAAATTAACAAACATGGGGTCCATCGACTGCAGGGGAAGCAACGGCGTGCCCGGCGTAACGTATTGGCCGACGTTGACCTGACGGATGCCGACCCGGCCGGCGAAAGGCGCGCGCACCGACTTCTTGTCCACAACGGCACGAAGCGCCATCGAATCGGCTCTTGCCTGGTTAAACTGGGCGGTGGCGGCATCGAGCTCAGCCTGGCTGATGGTGGCCTTGGCGCTTAGCTCGGCGGCGCGATCGACGTCGATTTTCGCGATGGCGAGACGCGCATCGGCGGCGGCAAGTTGCGCGCGCTCGATGGCATCGTCGATCTGAAGGAGAAGATCGCCGGCCCGCACGGAGGCGCCGTTCTCGACCGCCACGCGGGTGATGGCGCCGGAGGATTCAGCGCCGAGAAAAACCCCTTGGACGGGGGCCAGGGTCGCGATCGCTCCGAGGACGGGCTGCCACGTTTCCAAGCGCGCCTCAAACGAGGTGACGGCCGCGGGAGGCTGGATGTGCTGCTGGGAGGAAGCCGCCTTGATCTGAGCGACCTTTACCGCGCCGAGGGAAAGCAGAACCACGAGGAAGGCGCCGATCGAGGCGAGGAGTTTCTTGATCATAGATTTGAAGGAAAAAGTGAATGGAGCGTGCACTCGTCAGGATACAGCTCCCTGGCCGCTTGCTCCATGTGCGGGAAAAGTCTCGCCCGCGCTAGCGGCGATCTTGGAAAGCAGACGGACCATGGTGCGGCGCTCGTTCT
>JBDLWD010000351.1:0-8191 GCA_039804465.1 Verrucomicrobiota bacterium
TCGCCCCCGCCGCACATGGGTTCATCGGCTTCGCGACATCTATCGGCATGGCTAGGAAAATTGTCCTTGCCCGCCACCTTGGGCTACCCCATCCATGCACCCTCGCGTTTCTGAAAAACGCGAAGACAAATCGGGGTGTAGCTTAGCCTGGTAGAGCGCTACGTTCGGGACGTAGAGGCCGAGAGTTCGAATCTCTCCACCCCGACCATTTTCAAAGCGAGAGGTTAACCTTGACGCGTTGTGCAACAAAACCGGCATCTTATGCCATGAAAGCGCCCAAAGAACGCTCCAAGAAAAACACCCCGAAAGTCCCTCAAAAGCCTAATTTCGGGATACGGTTTGGATCTGCGGCCATAATGAATCTTTTCATCTTAGCACTATTTGTTATCGGTTTTTCTTCGCAGTTAAGTGCTCAACACTCGCGCATAATCGGTGAAAGTTACCTACAGGTTGAAAGACGTGTAGGTGAACTTACCGGTAAGGGGAGGGATTCAGTCGAACAAAGCTACCGAGTCTATGAAGTATATCCCGATGTATCGCATCCATGGAGAGCTTTTAAGCGAGTGTCACTTGTCGTAGATCGAGAGGGGAAAGTGGACCAGTTATTGCTCGGGGGACTAAGTGCTCAGCAAGCCAAAGCCGGCATGGAAGCCGAGGCCGAGGGTTGGAAGGCAGTAAATGTTTCGGAAGGAGGGACTCGGGTTTTTCGCTCTGAAAAACCATCTTTGTATGCAGCCTATCGTCCAGATGGAGATTTGATCATTTGGACCCCGAAACGACACGCGCAATTTATCGCACTCAATAATCCTAGCCCATTTGCGACCCGACCATGGGATCAAGTTTTCCTGAGCTTCGGGCTAAACTAATTCGAAAAAAGACTTTAGCTGATAATAATACGGTAGGGTCGCTCTATGCGTTCTTTTCATATTCGGCGCTCCAATCTTTTCGCTTCGGCTAATTCAACGTAATCAGCCCAGCGCTGAACCCCATGCATTAGCAATATCGCTGTGCAAGCCGCACAGGCCTAATTTTCGCTTCATGCGGGTTTTGCTAACGTCTCGCCGATCGCAGCGCGCTGGGGGGCACGCCGTGAACGGCTTTGAACGCGCGCGAAAAGTGAAATGGATCCTCCATCCCCACCCGAGCCGCCGCGTCTTGCACACGACCGCCGCGCTCCAGCAGATAAGCCGCCGCGAGCGCCATTTTGCGCCGCCTTAGATATTGGTGCGGGCTGACGCCAAGGAAGCGGCGGAACAACCGGCACACGCTTGAGCCGTCCATGCGCGCCGCCGCCGCTATGTCGCCCAAGCCGCGCCACTCCGCCGCGTGCTGGTCGATCAGCGCCCGGCAGCGCTCGAAGTTCTCCCGCGCACCTTCCGCGCCCTCGGCCAGGCTCGCGGCGCGCGCCGGCTCCTCGCCTATTTTCAGCAGAAGCACCTCCGCCAGTCTCGCGCAGATAGCCGCGGCCGCCGCGCCGTGCCGGCGTCCTTCGCGAGTGATGTCCTCCGCCAGTTCACGTAGCTCCCCCAGCGCCGCCACCTTGCGCGTGCGTCCGTGCAAAAGCCCCGCCTGGCTCAATGCGCGCGCCACTCCCGGCCCGGCCAGGGCGAAGAAAAACTTCTCCAGCGGCGCGTCCGCCTCGGTGTCGATCTGGCAGGCGGTTCGCGGTCCGCTCGCGAAGCAGACTCCCGCCTCCAGGCGATGCTCGCTTCCGTCCAGAATCACCCGGCCGCGCCCTCCCGCCACCAGTTCCAATACCACGTAAGGATAGCGATCGCGCGCCACCCGGTAGTCGGCGCGGCACAGTTCCCAGCCGCCGAGCGCCACCGTCACGCGTTCTCGCCACGGCCCCGCCAATTGCAGGAAAAAAGTCCGGCTCTCGGCGATTTGCGCGGCGAGGAGGCCAGCGTTTTCCCGAGGCGAAGCCTGGTCTAGATTATCCATGCTTTGGTCGCTATCCTCCATTCATTACTGTGTCGATTCTGCTAAAGTGAAAGGGTCGATTATCGACAAACCCCCGCCGCACGCGCCGCGTCTTCACCCTTTTTTTCCTTCCCCCACCATGCCCGTCAAAAAACTCCCGAAAAAGTCCGTCTATCTCGTCGCCAACGGCGACCTTCGCCAATCGGCGAACGAAAAGTGCTGGCCCGCCCAGGCCGCGATGGAGAAACAGCTCGCCGAGGTCGTCGCCTCCTTCGGCTACAAGCTCGTCCGCGCCCACCCTTACAAGAAGGACGTGAAGCACGGCTTCATCGGCTCCCAGAAAGAGGGCATGGAGGTCTTCGCCAACATCGACCCCACCGCGCCCCTCATCGTCGCCGAGTGCGTCTGGCAGTATTCGCACCACCTCCTCCACGGCCTCATCTCCCACAAGGGACCGATCCTCAATGTCGCCAACTGGTCCGGCACCTGGCCCGGCCTCGTCGGCATGCTCAACCTCAACGGCTCCCTCACCAAGGCCGGCGTCAAATACTCCACCCTCTGGAGCGAAAACTTCGACGACGCCCTCTTCCTCGGCGGTCTCGAGACCTGGCTCAAGGGTGGCGTGGTCAAGCACAAGACCGCCCACGTAAAACCGCTCGCCAAGGCCACCATTCCGCCGAAAGCCCGCGCCACCGCCGCCAAGATCGCCGAAGATCTCCGCGTGAAGAAGTCCATCATGGGCGTCTTCGACGAAGGCTGCATGGGCATGTATAATGCCATCATCCCCGACGAGCTCCTTTTCCCCACTGGAGTCTACAAGGAGCGCCTATCCCAGTCCGCCCTCTATTACGCCGCCACCCAGGTCTCCGACGCCGAGGCCAAGGAGGTTTTCAACTGGTATAAGAAGAAGGGTCTCAAGTTCCACTTCGGCACCGACGAGGCCACCGAGCTCACCGAGCGCCAGGTCCTCCTCCAGTGCAAGACCTACATCGCCGCCGTCCGCATCGCCGACGAGTTCGGCTGTGAGACCATCGGCATCCAGTATCAGCAGGGCCTCAAGGACCTCTTGCCCGCCTCCGACCTCGTCGAGGGCACGCTCAACTCCACCGAGCGCCCGCCCGTGAAACGCGCCGACGGCTCCGTCATCCGTGGCGGCGAGCCCATCCCGCACTTCAACGAAGTCGACGAGTGCGCCGGCCTCGACGGTCTCTTCACCGACCGCGTCCACAAGGCCCTCCAGCAGCCCCGCGCCAACACCCTCCACGACCTCCGCTGGGGTGATTGGGACAAGTCCGGCACCACCGACGAATATGTCTGGGTTTTCCTCATCTCCGGCAGCGCGCCCGCCGACCACCACATCAATGGTTGGGCCGGCTCCGACTCGCACCGCCAGCCCGGCATGTATTTCAAGCTCGGCGGCGGCACCCTCCGCGGCATCGCCAAGGTCGGCGAGATCGTCTGGAGCCGCGTCTTCGTCGAGAACGGCAAGCTCAAGATGGACCTCGGCCGCGCCAAGGTCATCAGCCTCCCGCAGGAGGAGACCGAGCGCCGCTGGAAGGAGACCACCTATCAGTGGCCGATCATGCACGCCGTCACCTACGGCGTGACCCGCGACCAGATGATGGCCCGCCACAAGAGCAACCACATCCAGGTCGCCTACGCCAACAGCGCCAAGGACGCCGACCTCGCCCTCTACACCAAGGCCGCCCTCGCCGCCGAACTCGGCATCGAGGTCGCCCTCTGCGGCACCAAGGCCGACGGCAAGGCGTTCTAAGCGGCCCTTAAACCTGATTAACCACGGAGATCACGGAGAGCACAGTGGTGAGGCTGGCGGGAGGATTAACTCCCGGTCTTCCTCTCAGTGACCTTCTGTGACCTCCGTGGTTAAATTGTTTTACCTCACGACATGTCCCTCGACGCCCTCCTAAACCTTTCCCACCAGCTCGGCCGCGAAGAACGCCGCCTCGCCATCCTCGGCGAGGGCAACACCTCCATGCGCCACGACGCCGAGACCTTCACGGTCAAGGCCTCCGGCTCGAACCTTGCCACGCTTTCCGCGCCCGGCACCGCCACCTGTCGATTCGACAAGCTGGTGCCTTTGCTTTCCGCCGCGGGCATGACCGACCAGGAGGTCGACGACGCGCTCTTCGCCGCGCGTGTCTCTACCGACATGAAGAAACCCTCGGTAGAGGCCATCTTCCACGCCTACCTGCTAACTCTCCCCGGCGTGAACTTTGTCGGCCACACGCACCCGATCGCGGTCAACCAGCTCCTCTGCTCGAAGCACGCCCGCACCTTCGCCACGCGCCGCCTCTTCCCCGACGAGATCGTGTGCTGCGGCGTCGAGAGCGTTTTCGTTCCCTACACCGATCCCGGCTTGAAGCTCTCGCAGGCGATCAAGACCGCCGTGGAGGACTACATCAAACGCCTCTCGCGTCCGCCGCGCGTCATCCTGCTGGAGAACCACGGCCTTATCGCGCTCGGCGCCACGCCCGAGTCCGTGCTCGCCGCGACTCTCATGGCGGCGAAGGCCGCCGAGATTTTCGGCGGCGCGGCCGCCGCATCGGGCGGCGCGGAACCTGTCTTCCTCACGCCCGCGCAGGTCGAAAGAATCGCCGGTCGCCCCGACGAGCACTACCGCCAGAAGGCGTTGGGGCTGTGAACGAGTTGTGATCGTAAACCATCAGGCCTCGGCGTTCGCCGAGACCTGAGTGGGCTAGTGAAAAAACGCCTTTTCGACCGGGGAGGCGGTTTTTAAGTTAATACCATCGGCTGAATGCATTCAGCTGATTTCCACGGATTATACCGATGGGCACGGATGGATCGGAGTGTATCCGTGAAATCCGTGGTCAAAAAACTGAGGCTCTAGAGTCTAAAGGTTTTTAACCATTTGTATTACTTTCCGATGCCGCAGGCGCGGAAGCCGATTTGCCTCAGCTTGGCGAGGTCGCTGACATTGCGTCCGTCGAAGAGGAATGCTGGCTTGGGCATGCCGGCGTAGATTTTCTCGTAGTCGAGGGTCTTGAACTCGTCCCACTCGGTGACGATGGCGATGGCGTGGGCGCCTGCGCAGGCCTCCAGCGCGGTTTTGGCCACGGTCAGGCGGGGATTGGCGGGCGCGCCTTTGCCGCACACGTCGGCGATGATCTCGTCGGCGGGCACCTTGGGGTCGTAGACCACGACGTTGGCCTGCTCGGCGAGCAGGTCGCGGCAGACGTTGATCGCGGCGGATTCGCGGGTGTCGTTCGTGTCCTTCTTGAACGCGAAGCCCAGCACGGCGATGCGCTTGTCGGCGACGGTGTTGTAGAGGCTGCGGACGATCTTCGAGGCAAAGCGGCGTTTCTGCCAGTCGTTGATCTTGATCACCTGTTCCCAATAGGCGGCGACCTCGGGCAGGCTGAAGTGCTCGCAGAGGTAGACGAGGTTGAGCACGTCTTTCTGAAAGCAAGAGCCGCCGAAGCCGACGGAGGCCTTGAGGAACTTGGGTCCGATGCGCGAATCCTTGCCGATGGCGTTGGCCACCTCGTCGACGTCGGCCTCGGTCGCCTCGCAAAGGGCGGAGATGGCGTTGATGGAGCTGATGCGCTGGGCGAGGAAGGCGTTGGCGACGAGCTTGGATAGTTCGGAGGACCAGAGATTGGTGGTGATGATGCGCTCGCGCGGCACCCAGCGGGCGTAGACGGAGGCGAGAGTCTCGATGGCCTTCTCGCCTTCTGGGGTGCGCTCGCCGCCGATGAGCACGCGGTCGGGCGTTTGCAGATCGGCGACGGCCGTGCCCTCGGCGAGGAACTCGGGGTTGGACAAAACCTGGCACTTCGCGGCGCCGGGGTGCGCGGCGAGGATCTCCTGAATAGTCGTGGCGGTGCGCACCGGGATGGTGGATTTTTCCACGATGATCTTGGGCGTCTTGGCCACCTCGGCGATGGTGCGCGCCACCGACTCGATGTAGCGCAGGTCGGCCGCGCGGCCGGCGCCGACGCCGTAGGTTTTTGTGGGCGTGTTGACCGACACGAAGATGATGTCCGCCTCCGCAATGGTTCCACGGACGTCGGTGGAGAAGAAAAGATTCCGGCCGCGGGCGGTGCGCACGATGTCGTCCAGGCCAGGCTCATAGACCGGCAGCACGTCGGAGTTCCACGCCGCGATGCGCCGCTCGTTGAGATCGACCACCGTCACCCGTATATCAGGCGCCTTCAGTGCGATCATCGCCATGGTGGGGCCGCCGACATATCCAGCTCCGATGCAGCAAATTTTCATATGGGTGGACGCGATGTTCGACGGATGCGGGGGCTGAATCCAAGCCGCTTTTTCGCGCCCGTGGCTTCCGTCGGGCCTGTATCGGCAGGCCGCGACGGGCAAGCCCCGGTGGCCGGGTCAGGCTGAGGCCCAGGGGTCGCGGCCCAGCAGGCACTCGCTCACCTGCACCGCGCTCATGAACGCGTCTTCGTGGAAGCCGTAGCGGAAATAGCTGCCGGCGAAAAAGGTATCGGTGGAGCCGCGGGCCGCGGCGTTGAGCGCGGGCAGCTCGGCCTGGGCGGCGCGGGCCGCGAGGTCGAAAAGCGGATGGGTGTAATCGATCGTTTTGATGACCTTGGCCGGATCGATCTGCTCTGGGCGGTTGATCGAGACGAAGTAGTTTTCCCGATCGCTGACACCTTGCAGGCGGTTCATCCAATAATGAGTGGCTGGACGCACGCGGCCAAGCTCGTCGCGGCTTACCTGATAAACCCAGCTCGCCCAGGCCAGGCGTGCGCCCGGCATGACGCTCGAGTCCGTGTGAAGGGTGGCGACGTTGCTCTGATACTTGAAGGCTCCCAGCAGGCGTTGCTCGTCGCGGGTGGGATTCATCAGCAGACGCAGCGCCTGGTCTCCATGCGTGGCGACAACGGCGCGGTCGAACACATGCGAGCCGCCGTCCGCGGTGAGCACGGTCACTCCCTTGCCGGGGCCGTGGCGGACCACGCGGGTGACGGCGCAGCCGAGCCGGATGCGATCCGCGAAGGGCGCCACGAGACGCTTCACGTATTCGCGAGAACCGCCGTCCACCGTCCACCACGGATGCTGGGTGTGCAGTCCAAGGAAGCCGTGGTTGTGGAAAAACCGCAGCAAGGTCGCCGCGGGGAACTGCAGCATCTGTTCCGGCGGTGTGCTCCAAACCGCGCTGCTCATGGGCACGAGATAAAGGTCCCAGAAATCTTTCCCGTAACCGCGACGGCGGACGAAATCGGAGAGGCTTTCGGTCTCGAGCGCGGGGTCGCTTTCCAGGGCCCTAACCGCCTCCTCATTGAAGCGATTAACCGCCATCAGCATGCGGATGAAGCGAGGGCTGAAGAGATTTTTTCGCTGCGCGAAAAGGTGGTTGAGCGACGAGCCGCACCACTCGAGGCCGGTGTCCGCGTCCTTCACGGCGAAGCTCATGTCGGTGCGCTTCAAGGGGGCGTTGATCGCTTCGAAGAGTCGGCAGAGATGGGGATAGGTCACCCGGTTGAAAACCATGAAGCCCGTGTCGATCGGCAGCACTCGGCCGGTGCCGGGCTCGATGGCCTCCACGGTGTTGCTGTGTCCGCCGGGATAGGTCTCAGGCCCGAAACAGGTGATTTCATCGCCCGCGCGGTGCAGGAAATAAGCCGTGCCGAGTCCGGCGATGCCGGTGCCGATGATCGCGGTGCGCATGGTGCTTGGAATTCGTTGGAGAGGTGACTGCGGATGCGACGCGCGCAACCGCGAATGTGGGAAAACCGACTTGCAGGCGCGGTCCGCAACCCGAGCCCGAAGCGACGCGTAGTTTGAGCTTTGAGTGTTTCTTGCCTCCGTGGCTTCCGAAGTGCCAAGATTTTCCTTTTATCTCGTCATGCATCTGCTTCGCAGCATCCGCGTCCTGTTGCTCCCTGTGGCTTTCGCTTGCCTTGCTCCCGCGATCACGCGCGCCGACGCAGCCTCCGACGCAAAGGCCGCTCTGTCGCTTGGTATCGACGAAGTCGCGTCCGCCCTGCGCGAACGCCCCGCGGCAAGCGACTTGGTCAACCTGCTCGACACGCTTGTCGACAAGCACTTCGCCTTCGCGACCACTACGCGCCTCGCAGTCGGCCCTGCCTGGCGCGACTTTACGCCGGAGCAGCAGAATCGCGCTATTTATCTTTTTAGCCGCATCGTCATCCGCACCTACGTTGATCGCATCGACGGCGACACCGGCCCCCGGGTAAACTACGGCCAACCGGTCGAACTGAGGGCGGGGCGCGTGGAAGTCCCCACCACCGCCGTAACCGGC
>JBDLWD010000352.1:0-10523 GCA_039804465.1 Verrucomicrobiota bacterium
GCGGAGACGTAGACCTGGGGCAAGAGGGAGCCGAGCAGGGGAGGGTCGGGGAGCAGGTCGACCTTGTTGAGCACCAGCAGGGTGTTGTCGGGGCGGAGCAGGGCCTTGGTGTCGGCCGGCAAGGCGGGCAGGGGAGAGGTGGCGTCGGCCACCCAGAGCACCAGATCGGCCTCGGCGAGACGCTCCAAGGTCTTGGCGATACCGAGACGCTCGATGTCACCCGGGGCGGGGTTGAGTCCGGCGGTGTCGATGAGGCGGAGCAGATGCGGGCCAACCTGCAGGGGCTCCTCGATGAAGTCGCGGGTGGTGCCGGGCTCGGGGCTCACCAAGGCGCGTTCGCGGCCCACCAAGGCGTTGAGCAGGCTGCTCTTGCCGGCGTTGGGCGCGCCGAGGAGGACGGTTTTCAGCCCCTCGCGCAAGAGGTCGCCGTAGCGATGGGTGGCGAGCAGGCGAATTGTTCCACGTAGAACATCGCCCACGCCCTGGGTCACGAGGCGGCGGTCTTCGGGCGGAAGGTCCTCGTCGGGAAAGTCGATGTAGGCCTCGATCCGCGCGAGGGTGGCCAGCACCTGCTGGATGAGCCCGTCGAGGTGGCGGCCCAGGGCGCCGTCGAGCTGGCGCCGGGCGGCGGCGAGAGCGCGCTCGCTGCGGGCATGGATGAGGTCCATCACCGCCTCGGCTTGGGTGAGTTCGATACGGCCCGCGAGGAAGGCCCGGCGGGTAAACTCGCCCGGCTCGGCGGCCCGGCAACCGCGGGCAAACAGATCGGCGAGGATGAGCTGCACAAGCAGGGGATTGCCGTGCGGGGTGATTTCGAGGGTGTCGTCGCCAGTGGCGGTGCGAGGCCCGGGAAAAAAGGTCCAGACGAGGTCGTCGAGTTCGCGTCCATCGAGCGCCCGATAGACCGCGTGACGCGGCCGGCGCTCAGGGAGGGTGGGGGAGGGGAGGGCGAAAATCTCCGCAGCCAGCGCGCGGCAGGCCGGGCCGCTCACCCGGATCAGGGCCAGCGCGGAGACGCCGGCAGGCGTGGCCAGGGCGGCGATGGTGTCGAGAGGGGCGGCGGACATGGTTTTAGCGGCGGTGGAGCAGGCTGGCACGCGCCTGTTCGAGCGGCACCGGGTGCCGGCGGCGCTCAAGGAATACGTTTACCTCTTGGTATCCTGCGGCTTGCAGATTATCCAAGGCCTGACCGTAGCGGTCGGCGACGCGGTCGGGCCGGTGGGCGTCGGCGCCCAGAACCACGGGAATCCCGCGTTCGTGCATGAGCCGAAGCTGGGCCGGGCCGGGGTTCATCTCAGGCAGCGATTTCAGCAGTCCGCTGGTGTTGAGCTCCATGGCCACGCCCGCGGCGGCGATGCGGTCGAGGGCTTTCTCGATATGCGGCCGTATGCGCGGGAAATACCAGTCGATGGGCGACTCGTTCTTGACCAGATCGGGGTGAGCGAGGGTGTCGAAGAGGCCGCTCTCGGCCGCGAGGGCGAGGTGTTCGTAGTAGGTTTGCTGATACGCAAACACGTCGCCGGTAAAATAGCGCTCGCGATAGACGCCGAGCTGGTAGTGCACGCTGCCGAGCACGTGGTGGAGCGGCGCGCGGCGGTGAAGCTTTTCGAGCCAGGGTTCGATGCCGGGGAAAAAATCGCTCTCGAGGCCGAGGCGCACGTCGAGCCGCCCGGCGTAGGCGGCGCGGGCGCGGTCGACCATGGCCACGTAGGTGTCGAACTCGGCGTCGGTCATGCGCACTTCGGCCGACCAGCCATTGGGCAGGGGGGCATGGCAGGTGAAAATGATGCCGCGCAGACCGCGCAGAAGGGCGAAGGCGCAGTAGTCCTCGGGGGCGCCGACGGCGTGTTTGCACAGCGGGGTGTGGCAGTGCGATTCGTAAAGGACGGGTGCGGGCGCGGCGGACATCTGGAAACGAGAATGGGGCGGCGCGGGGCCGCGGCGCAAACCGAAGCGCGCGGACACGGACGGTCTTAGCGGGCGCGGACGAGGAGCAGGGCGCGGTCGTCGTGGCGCGGCGCGAGCGTGCAAAACTGGCGGAGGTAGCGGTCGACGCGGCGCAGGATCTCGGCGAGCGGCTCACGTTGGTGGCGACGCAGGCTGTCGGCCAGGCGGTCGCGGCCGAACTCCTCGCCCCCGGCGTTGCAGGCCTCGTTCACACCGTCGGTGTAGAGCGCCAGCAGGTCGCCCGCCTCCATCACCACACGGCCCTCGTCGAGGGTTGCCTCGAAAAGCTCGTCGGGCGCCATGCCCAGGGCCATGCCGCCGTCGCCGAGGAGAACGGGCGCGCCGCCGCCGGCGCGCAGCAGCATGGCGGGCTCGTGTCCCGCGCGGCAGAAGCGCAGCGCGAGCGTATCCAAGTTAAGGATACCATAGAAGAGCGTGATATACATGCCCGGCGGCATGTCGGGCTGGAGGGCGCGGTTCACCCGGCGCAGCACGGCGGCGGGGGAGAGCTCGCCGGGGGCGCAAAGGCGCAGGCTGGCGCGGCAGGCGGCCATCATGAGCGCAGCGGGCGCGCCCTTGCCGGAGACGTCGGCGATGACGAAGCCGTGGTGGCGATCGTCAACCGGCAGGACGTCGTAGTAGTCGCCGCCGAGCTGCTGGGAGGGCTGGGAGAGCACCTCCACCTCGACGCGGCCGAGGGGCGGGAAACTGCTGGGCAAAAGGTGCTGCTGCACGTCGCGGGCGAGGGCCAGTTCCCGCTCCTGGGCCTCTCGGGCGCCGGCCTCGGCGGCCTTGCGCGCGGTGACGTCGGTGATAAGTCCCTCGTGGTGCGTGACCTCGCCCTTTTCGCCGATGCGGACGATGGTGTGGTCGTCGACCCAGCGCACCGAGCCGTCGGCGCACTGGATGCGGTATTCCTGGGTGTATTCGAGATGGCCGGCGGAGGCATGGGCGTCGACCTCGGCGCCGATGCGTTCACGATCGTCGGGGTGGGTGATGTCGCGAAAACTGAGCCGGCGCCCGGTGAGGTCCTCGGGGGAGTAGCCGAACTGGCGTATGCTGGCGGAGACGAACTCGACCGGCCAGTTGCCGCCCTCGGCGCGCCACAGCACGACGACCGACGGGGAGCGGTCGACGATGCGCGCCATCTCCTCCAGACGCGCAAGGGCGGTGCGCAGCTCCTGTTGCGCCTGGCGGCGGATCGAGATGTCACGGCCGACGCCGAAAAAGGCGCGGCGGCGGTCGCGGTCGCTGTAGGCCGAGCCGGTGGAGGCGTGCCAGATCCAGCGGCCGTCGCGATGACGGGTGCGGTATTCGATGCCCTCGCCGTCGCCTCCGGTCTCGAGGGTGCGGGAGAAAAAGTCGTCCCACAACGCCACGTCCTCGGGGTGGATGAAATCGCGGAACGGCGTGCCGATGACCTCGTCGACGGGGTGGCCGAGCTTGGAGGTCCAGGCCTGGGACACGAACTTGATCCGACCCTCCGGAGTAAGCGCGTAGAGGATCTCGCTCGCGGTCTGGATATAGGTGCGCCAGCGCGCCTCGGTGCGCCGCAACTCGTCCTCGGCGAAGCGCCGCGCGGTGATGTCCTCAAGCATCGCGAAGTGGTGGGTCACTCGTCCATTGCCGGAGGAACGGACGACCACCACGGTGAGGATGCCCCAGATGATGCGCCCGTCGGGATGGAGGTAGCGCTTCTCCATCGTGAAGGAGTCGCGTTTGCCGGCGTAAATCTCGTTGTTGAGCACCTCCTGATGCGTCCAGTCGTCGGGATGGGTGGCGCGGGCAATGTTGCTAATGTCGGCCGCCTCCTCGGGGGTGAGGCCGATGAGTTCGCAGAAGCGTTTGTTGACGTGGTTTATGCCGGCGTT
This sequence comes from Verrucomicrobiota bacterium, assembly GCA_039804465.1. Taxonomy (GTDB): domain Bacteria; phylum Verrucomicrobiota; class Verrucomicrobiia; order Opitutales; family Opitutaceae; genus IMCC26134_A. Next base: position 3,819 of record JBDLWD010000352.1, read on the forward strand.
GCCGTTCTCGTCGACCTCGCGCCAGCTCAGGCCGATGGGCGAGTGATCGAAGAGGAGCTGCAGCTCGCGGGTCTTTTGCGTGAGCTCGCGCTCGACGTTGATCAACCGGGTGACGTCGGTGCGGACGGACAGATAACCCAGGCGCCGCCCGGCCAGGCCGAGCAGGGGCATGATGGTGGTCTGGACCCAGTAGAGATGCCCGTCCTTGGCGCGGTTGCAGATCGTGCCGCGCCAGATGTCGCCCGCCGCGATCGTCTCCCACATACGCGCGTAGAACGAGGGCGGGTGCTGGCCGGATTTGAGGATGCGGTGGTTCTGCCCGATCAGTTCCTCCTCCGAATAGCCGGAGATCTGGCAAAAGCTGCGGTTGACGTGGCGGATGACGCCCTCGGCGTCGGTGAGCGCCACGATGGCGTGGTCGTCCAAGCCCTGGCGCAGCCACGCCAGCAGCATCGGCTCGTAGGCGTCGAGGTTGTTGTCCAGCGACATCGCGGTGGCGGGCATGGCGGAAAGAGGGGGAAGGATAGGGGCGCGGACTCGCCGGGCTCAACCCTTGAGCGCGCCGGCGGCGATTCCGGCGACCAACTGCCGCTGGAGCAAGACGTAGACCAGCAGAATGGGAAGCGTGACAATGACCAGACCGGCGAAAAGACGCGCCTGGTCGCCGCCGTATTGGGCGGTGATGGCGAGATTTGCCAGCCCGAGCGGCAGCGTGCGGGCCCCGCCGTCGCCCCCTCCCACCAGCATGAAGGCGAAAAAATACTCCTTCCAGATGCCGATGAACTGGAAGATCGCCACGGTCGCCAAGCCCGGCCGGGCGAGCGGAAGCATCACCCGCCAGAACGCGGCGAATTCGCCGCAGCCGTCCACCACCGCGGCCTCGTGCAAGGCGCGCGGCAGCCCGCGGAAAAATCCCGCCAAAATGAAAATCGCGAAAGGCAGGCCGTTGGCCGCGTAAACCAGCACGAGTCCGAGACGCGAATCCAGCAGGCCCAGCGCACGCAGTTCGAAAAACAGGGGCACCATCGCGAGCTGCGCAGGAATCGTCAGCCCGGCCAGGAAAAGCGCGTAGGCCGCCCGACCGAACGGCAGGCGAAAACGCGCCAATGCATAGGCCGCCGGGGCCGCCAGCGCCAAGATGAGCGCGACCGAGGCTCCGGTGACCAGGACGGAGTTGAGAAAATAGTCACCCAGCCGCGAACCGCGCCACGCCCGCTCGTAAGCACCGAAATCGGCGTCGGCCCACGAGGGCAGGGCGAGCGGATCGCGCAGGATCGCCGCGTCGGTCTTGAGCGACGAATACGCCACCCAAACCATGGGCATGAGCGTCCACGCCGCATAGCCGATCAACACGAGCCCGAGCAGCAGGCGTGACACGCGAAACGAAACGGAGTGGCCGTGCCGAGTCATAGCTCCACCGTTTCCTTTCGCGTGGCGCGCAGCACCGCGAGGGTGGCTGCCATGACGAGTGCAAACAGCAGCACCGCGATCGCCGCCGCCCGCCCGGCCTGAAACTCGGTGAACAAGGTCCCCACCATGAATGTGCCAAGCGTATGCGCCCCGGCCGAGGGATCCTGCGAGGTGAGCAGCCACACCAGCTCGAAGGCGTTGAGCCCGCCGATGACGAGAAACACCGCCGAAATAACCAGCACCTCGCGAATGAGCGGCAGCGTGACGAGGAAGAACTGACGCGTCTTGGACGCGCCATCGAGCTCAGCCGCCTCGTAAAGCTCCGCCGGCACCGCCTGCATCGCCGCGAGGTAAAGCACGAGGTTGAAGCCGCACGCCATCCAGAGGTAGATCGGCACCAGCGACCAGTAGAGGTTCGACTGCGCGAGCCAGGCGTGGCCCGAAAAAGAGCGTAGCCAATCGGCCAGAAAAGCCGGCGCGCACGCCGCGCCGGCCAGATCGCCCAGCTTCGCGAGCGAGGCGTTCACCAGGCCGCCGGTCGGCTCGTAGGCAGCCATCCAGATGAGCGCCGCCGCGATGCCGCCGAGGAGGTTGGGGAAAAGCAGCACCACACGCATCGCGCCGGCTCCGGCCCCGCCGCGGTGCACGTAGGCAGCGAGCCCAAGGGCGACCGGCACCACCACGAGCGGAGGCACAAGCATGAGAAAGAGATTATTGCCGAGGGCGGACCAGAAGACGTCGCTCTCCAGCAGCAGCCAGTGGAAGTTGAAAAGCCCGGCCCATGTCATCTCGCCAAACCCGTCCCACCGCGTGAACGCCCAGGCGAAGGCGGCGGCTCCGGGCAAAAGCACGAAGGCCGCGTAAAGCGCGAACGCGGGGCCGACAAAACCCGCGCCCTGACGCGCGCTCAACCGGCCGGTCGCATCGCCACCCGCCTCCGCCGTGGCGCTTCGACCGGCGGCGCGGCGGCGCGGCCAACCCAGCCAGAGCGCCAGCCCGAGGAGAAGGGCGCCCAGCAGCGCGGCCTTGCCCGGATGACGCGATCGCACGTGGTCGGGCTCGGCCGCCCGCTCGCGCTCCACCGCGGCGGCGGCCTCGAGCCGCGCGCCAAAATCCTCCGCCGTGATGCGGCCGGTCATCAGCAGATAACGCGCATCCGACAGGGCCTGCCCCAGCGTGGCCTGGGCGGCCGAGGCGGGCGAGGGGGCGGCGTCGAAGGCGGCCGGCGCGGCGTCGAGAAGCGCGGCGGTGTCGGCCATGCGCGGCGAGTAGTCGGACGGTCCGGCGGCGCGCAGCGCGGAGGGCGCGTCCGCGAGGGCGGCGAAGCGGCGCACCCGCTCGCGCGAGGTAAGAAAACGGAAAAAATCCACCGCGGCCGCCTCGCGCGCGGGATCGCCGGTGCGAAACAGAAAATAGTAGCCGCTCTGCGCCTGCACCGTATCCGGATGACTGATACCATCGGCAAAGACCGGCAGGTTCATCGCGCCCAACTCGAGGCCCTCCGGCAGGCGGCCGCGCATCTCGTTGGCGAACCAGGAGGCCGAGAGCGTCATGGCGCAGTGTCCCTCCAGGAAGGCGAGCTGGGCGGCGGTGTGCGTCATGCCCTCCCAGCCGCGCACGAGGTGGCGGGTGGAAACGCGGCGCAGCACCTCGGCCGCGCGGATGAAGCGCGGATCCACGCGCGCGCCCGGCGCGAGGGCGAGGTAGTCGCGATAGCCCTCGGGGCCGACGAGGTTGTGGTGCGCGGCGCGCAGGATGGCGTCGCCGTAACGCATGGCCACGCCCGGCAGCGAGAGCGGGGCGAGGCCGGCGGCCTCGATCTTTTCGCAGAGCGCGAAAAACTCGTCCCACGTGCGCGGCACCTCCCAGCCGTTTTTTCGGAAGAGGGCCTTGTCGTAGAAAATGGTCCAGATCGCGTGGGCGAAGGGCACGCCGTGCACGCGCCCGCCGGCGTCGGTCCAGCGCGCCAGCACGCCGGGGCGAAAATCGTCGCGCCAACAGCCGTCGCCCTCCCAGTTGGGCCCGTCGAGGGCCGGCCCGAGATCGAGGATGCGCCCGGCCTCGACAAGCCGCGGGTAGAGTAGCACGGCGTCGGTGGCATCGGGTGGATCGCCCGCCATGACGCGGGTGCGGACCTTGTCGTTGATGCGCGGGTCGCCGTGGAGATTCACCCGCACGCCTGGACGCAGCTTCTCGAATTCGCGCGCCGTCTCCTCGAAAAAGTCCGCTCCATAGCCCGCCACCAGCACGGGAACGTCGAGGGTCACCGGCGCGGGGCGCGGGCCTGCGGCGGACTCCGAGGCGCGCGCGATCCCGGCCCAGAAAAGGCAAAGAACAAGGATCAGGCGCGGGTAAACCATGGAGAAGACGCCGCAAGGTGGCGGGCTCGGAGAGCAGGCGGCAATGCGCAAACCGCGCCGGACCCGGTCTCCATGGGCCTTGCCTTGATGGCGGCCGGCGGGTTGCTTGGCGCATCATGTTCCAGGTCACCTTCTCCGCCCAGGCCCTCGGCGAGCTGAAGAAGCTCGATCCGTTGACGCAACTTTCCGCCATCGAGCCCGTGGGCAAGCTCCGGCCCGAAGACCTCGCCAATCCCCGCGAGCCGCTCGACCGTTTCGTCCGGGCGGGCAAGACTCTATACCGTCTCCGCGACGGCGAATTGCGCTACTACTTCGAGATCCGCGGCGAAAACGAACTGCACGTTCTCTACATCCTGCACCACCACACCCTGGAGGATTTTCTGCTTCGCAACCGTCTGCCCGTATCCGAGGACCAACTCGTGGAGCAGCATTCGAAGTTCTGGAAATATCTCGAAACGCTCACGAAGTAGACCGCTCCCAGCAGCTGACACCGAAATTTTTTCGGGGAACGCTCCCGCCATCCACCCTCTCCCGCCATGCCCAACTCCCGCCCGCCCCTTCTCGACGAAGACTACGAGCCGCCGCTCGATCCGGCGGAGGCGAGCCGCATCTACTTTTTGCCCAACCTGATGACGGCCGGGAACTTGTTTTGCGGATTCGTCTCGGCGATCATGTGTATCCAGGCGCACTATGTGATGCGCGGAACAGACGTTATCACCACGGAAGCGGCGGATTTGTTCAAACGCGCCGTCTGGCTGATCTTCGGGGCGATGGCGTTTGACGCACTCGACGGCCGCCTGGCGCGCATGGGCGGCAAGGAGTCGTTGTTCGGGGCGGAGTTTGATTCACTCGCCGACGTGGTGTCGTTCGGTTTGGCGCCCGCCCTGATGGTGTTTTTCCTCATCCTGTCGCCGACCCAGGGTTATCCCCACTTCCGCGAGATCGGATGGTTGCTGGGTTTCATCTACCTTTTATGCGCGGCCATTCGCCTGGCGCGCTTCAACGTCATCACCCACCCCCTTCTCCAGAAGCCTAGGGCGTCCTCCAGCAAGGACTTCGTCGGCCTGCCCGTGCCCGCGGCGGCCGGCACGGTGGCGGCTTTGGTGCTCTTTCTCCTCAACCTTGCCGCGCACGAGCGCGAGTTGCAGCGCTGGGCCCTCATCCTGCCGGTGCTCATGCTGCTGATCGCGTTTTTGATGGTCAGTAGGGTCCGCTACCCGAGCGGCAAGCAGATCGACTTCCAGACCAAGACCAAGGTAACCACCCTCATCCTCTACGTCATCGTCGCCGCCGCTGTGGTGGTCTACAAGGAGTTCGGCATGCTGGCCTGCTGCCTCGGCTACATTTTCTACGGTTTGATCAGACACCTTCGCAACCCGCCGGCTCCGGAGAGCACGGATTCGAACCCGCCGATGTGAACGATTACGTGAACAACACCGTGAACAAAACCCAGCAACCCGCGCCTTGCGCAAAACCCCACGGTTGCCGGTTGAGGCCCAACACTTGTTCGCAGGCCAACTCGCCACGGTTTTCAGAGGTAGGCGACGCGGTTATTGGAGTTGTTCGCAGCCCTTAAGGAGATGGCTGACTTATCTATAGAAGAACGGATTAAATCAGGCTGTGTGCAAAACCTCTCCGTCCCGGAGCGCTTTTGCCCTTCCCGAAGCCTCTCGCGCCTTGCACATTCGCTCCGAGGCTTTTTCCTCCCACGCATCTCCGCCGGCCTACACCGCCCATCCCCCCGACTTCGAACTCCCTCATGAAATTCAAGATCAACCGCGATCACTTCAGCAACGGCCTTGCCCAGGTGCTCAACGTCGTCGGCTCCAAGGCCACGATGCCGATCCTCAGCAATGTGCTCATCGAGGCGGAGAAAGACGGTATCACCCTGACCACGACCAATCTCGACCTCGGCATCCGCGCCAAGATCAAGGCCGAGGTGAAGGAGACGGGCTCGGTTACCCTGCCGGTGAAACGCCTCGCCGGCATCGTTCGCGAACTGCCGCAACTCGACGTCGCCTTCGACGCGGCGCCGAACCATCAGGTAAAGCTCTCCTCGGGTGGCTCGGTGTTTCGCATCATGGGCATCGGCAAAGAGGAGTTCCCCCCGCTGCCCGATTTCGGCGACGACAAGACCTTCACCCTCGAACAGGGCGAACTCCTGGGCATGCTGAAGAGCGTCGCCTACGCCCAGTCTACCGACGAGACGCGCTACATCCTGAGCGGCGTCTATTTCAATTTCCGCGACGCCAAGCTCTCGCTCGTCGCCACCGACGGCCGCCGCCTCGCGCTTATCTCGAAGGAAATGGACGTCCCCGCCGACAAGGCCGGCGCCATCATTCTGCCGGCCAAGACCGTCTCAGAGCTTCTCCGTATGCTCGACAAGGGCGAGAAACTAAAGGTCTCGTTCAACGACCGCCGCGCCGCCTTCCAGATCAACGCCGACAATCCCGAAAGCGGCCTCGTCGACTCGATCTACCTCTACAGCAAGGTCGTCGAGGGCAACTACCCGAACTACCAGCAGGTCATCCCCAAGGAGACCCACCAGCGCGTGAAGCTCGAGCGCGAGCACTTCACCGAGTGCGTGCATCGCGCCGCCCTCGTGTGCTCGGACAAGAGCAACTCCGTGAAGCTGAAGCTCAGCAGCAACCTGCTCGAAATCAGCGCGAGCAGCCCCGACTTCGGCGAGGCCCACGAGAGCATGGCCATCGCCTACAGCGGCCCGGATCTGCAAGTCGCCTTCAACCCGCAGTTCATCATCGATCCGCTTCGCGCCCTTACCAAGGACGAGATCTACTTCGAGTTGAAGGACGAGGTGAGCCCGGGCGTGATCAAGACGCTCGAAAACTTCGTCTGCGTCGTGATGCCGGTGCGCATCAGCTAAGATTCCCCGGCCGCTGAACGCGGCTTGAAATGCGCCCGCCTGTTCGCCCAG
>JBDLWD010000353.1:0-3373 GCA_039804465.1 Verrucomicrobiota bacterium
GCAGGTGATAACGCCGGTGTCGACCTCGATGGAGTCCCCCGTTTCCCGAACTGACACCGCGCGATCCGGCGCGGCGGGAGCCTGGCCGGGCACTAGTGTGAGCGAGGCGGCCTGGCCTGCGTTCGCAGCGATGGCGTGTCCCGACCATTTCACCGAGCCATCCGGCCAGGTGGCCAGGGGCCAGGATTGAACCGGCACGCCGGCTCCTTCGGGTGTGGTCAGGGCGAAGGTTGATCCGGCGGGCACGGTTCCTCGCGGCCAGGGCACCCCGAAGGCGCTTCCCGGTTGCTCGGCGGGCACGCCTTCCAGCCAGGCAAGCCCCGCTCGGCCCGCAAGGGCAGGTTGGGTTGCCGCCGCGGCGGCCGGGGCGGGAGGAATTTGCGCGCGAAGCAGGGAGGCGAGGGGCAGCGAGGCGGCGGCTAGGGCGCCGGTGCGAACAAAGTGACGGCGTGTCTGGGGCATGTGTTTGGGTGACCGAAACGGGACAAAACGGTGGTCTGCGCTGTAATCGCCACGGGGGCACCGACGCTGGCGCGGGCGCACCCCGACCTGTGCGCGCCGCTCGCGCCAGCCTAGGAGGTGGCGGCCAGATTCGCCGGGGCCGGGAGCGAGTAGGCGAGCGGCGACCCGGCGGCGTAGGCCCGGCCCAGGATTTCGGCCAAGCCGTGCACGGAAGGAATTTCGGACCGGGTGGCGTTGTCATCCATCCAATCCACCGCGCCAGAAGGGAAGGGATGGACGTGGCCCGCACGTTGCACAGACTCGATCACGCGGGTGTGCTCCTCGGCGATGTCCGTGGTGCAGACAAAAGATGCAGGATCTTGAAGACGCGCTAGAACCGCGTCGAACATCAGCTGGCGGGATTCCTCCGAGGAGGGCAGGGGGAAGACCCGTCGGCGGCCCTCGGCGTCCAAAACGACGCAGCGCTGCTCGTGCCACCATTCGGCGCGACCTGCGGAGCCGAGGATGGATATCTCCGGCTGGCGAGTCTGCCCGGTGGCATGGCTGACGCCGAACCAGAACCGGGTGCCAGAGGCGGCGGCTCCGCGGACCACCGCGGTGTCGAACATATCGATGTCGTGGGCCCGGTAGAGCTCGGCGGACTCGATGAAGAACCTTGCGGATTCGTCCAGGCCGGGGCCGGCGAAAAACAGGCAGAGGTTCACGAAATGGGCGAAGGCGTTGTTAAGCGGCGAATCCAGCACCGCCGCTCCCTCGGCGGCCGCTCTGCCGGCCCATTGATTACGGGCGAAATAGGAGCGCGCTCGCGGCCACAGTCCGATCATCCGGACCTCTTCCACGCTGCCAATGATGCCCGCCAGCAGCTGGGTCTTCAGCCAGCGAGCCTCCATGGCGTAGAGATCCTGAAAACCGACCGCCACCCAGCGCTTGCAGGCCGCTTCCGCTTCGCGAATGGCGGAGACGTCCGCCAGCGAGCCCGCGAGAGGCTTTTCCACCAGCACATTCATGCCTGCCCGCAAGGCGGATATGGTGAGCCGGGCATGCCATTGGATGCCCACGGGGATCAGGCAAAGGTCGATTTTGCCCGATTCTTTGACGAAAAACTCCTCGGCTGAGGGGTAAATGACGGTGCCGCATTCGCGCAGTTCGGACACTATCGCGGGCACTTCATCGCGGTTTATGATCACTGCGGCGACCAACTCGATCGTGTTTCTGGCCAGCGCTTCCCGGACCAATTGTAAATAGATGCCTCCGTAGCCCGAAACTCCTATAAGAGCTACGCGGGGGATGCGAGGGGCGGAGGAAGAGGACATGAAAGAAAAAGTGAAAACACGCTGCTGACGGGGCAAGTGCGGTGATAATCCGCTTGTCCCTGGTCGCGACGCACCACAGATCTGACAGTCAGAGCAATGCCTCATGCCTACCCCTTCATTACGTCAACTTGCTCATCAGCTCGGCCTGTCCCACACCACGGTCTCCGAGGCGCTGAGGGGTAGTCCTCGAGTAAAGCCCGCGACCCGGGCCAAGGTTTTGAAAGTGGCGAGCGAGTTGGGCTATCGTCGTAATCCGCTGGCGGGGGCATTAATGTCCGAGATGCGCCGTTCGCGCGCCGGCACTTTTCGCGGTGTTTTGGCGGTGCTCGATTTGGATGGTCCCGAAGGTCGTGCCGCAGGTCCGATGCGGTATCATCGAGAGCTATCCAAGGGCGCGACAAAACGAGCCGAAGAACTTGGTTTCAAGGCGGATGCATTCACCGTGGGAAAGGCCGAGATTTCCCTGGAGCGTCTGGATAAAATTCTGCAATCACGAGGAATCGGGGGGATATTTCTTCTTCCGGTGAGTTCCAACCCCGACCTCACACGCTTGGATTGGACCCATTTTTCCGGCATCTACTCCGACTATGTGATCGAGCGGCCGGGGCTTCATTCCGTTTGTCCCGACCACTACCGTGCGATGCTCATGGTTTTGGATCGTTTGAACTCGCTGGGCTATCGTCGCCCCGGCCTTGTGCTTTCGGAGGCTCATGACGCCCGTCTGTTGTATCGCTGGCAGGCGGCCTACCTCACCTATCAAACGCATCACGAAGGCATGACACGACTGCCGCCCCTGATCATGGCCGAGCCCAACCCGCGCGCCTTCACCGAGTGGTTCAAGACTGCGAAGTGCGACGTCGTGCTCGCCCACGGGCCCGAGGTAAAAATGTGGATGGAGGAGGCGGGGGCTAAGATTCCCGAAACCCACGGCTTCTGCTGTCTCAACGTTCTCAACAGCACCTCGCCCTGCGCCGGTCTCGACCTGCAGCCGCGCCTGCTCGGCGAGCGCGGCATGGAGCTGCTGATCGGTCAGGTTTTGCGCAACGAGTGCGGCGCGCCGGATCTGCCGATGACCACGACAGTGCCGGCGGCTTGGGTCGATGGCCCGACCTTGCGCCACTGAGCGACTGCGCGCCTCGCGTGCCGGCGAACCGCGATTGCCCCCGAGGCTTCGCGTCGCCATGCTGCAGCGTCGTCATGACGTCGCTGCGAATCGCCACCTGGAACATCGCGCACGGGCGCGGGCTGCGTCCCATCCAGGGGTTGCAGACAAGGAGCTCGATGCAGGCGCATTTGCGACGGATCGCCTCCTTGCTGGTCAAGCTCGACGCGGACGTGGTGGCCTTGCAGGAGGTCGACCAGGAATCGAGCTGGGCCGGCAATTTCGACCATCTCGAGTATCTGCGCGTCCACGCAGGTTACGACTTTGCGCTGCATGGGGTGACGACGCGGCGCGGCGGGTTGTTCAAGCTCTGCTATGGAAACGCGTTTCTCTCGCGTCACCGCTTGGAGGAAGGCGAGGCGGTGACCTTCGGCCGGCGCACCGTTGGTGAAAAGGGCTTTTTGTTCGCCGAGATCACGGTCGGCCGACGACGGGT
>JBDLWD010000354.1:0-3548 GCA_039804465.1 Verrucomicrobiota bacterium
AAGCGGGTGAGGGCGCCGGGCATGACCTGATAGTCGCCGTCGTGCCAGGCGAGGTAGACGCGCATGACGAAGGGCGCGGGCCGGAGGGCGTCGGAGGGGTGGTGCCAGACGGGGGTGGTGCCGAGGAGGACGCGTTCCTGGCCGCACCAGGCGCCGGGCCGGTCGAGGATCTCGTCGGCTAGGGCGCGGCGCTCGGCGTCGGAGAGGGCGCCTCCATAGCGGGCCTGGCGGCCGGCGAAGGCGGGCTTGAGGACGAGGGCGGGGAGGTTGGCGAGGATGTAGTCGCGGGCCTCGGGCTGGCCGCCCCACCAAGTGGCGGCGTTGGGCAGGCGTAGTTCTTGGCCCAATACAGAGCGGCAGAGCGGTCCGAGGAAGGCGAGCAGGGCGGGGCTTTCGAGGGCGCGGGCGCCGAGTTGGTTGGCGAGGGCGACGCGGCCGGCCTGGGCGGCGTCGACGAGGCCGGGGACGCCGAGGAGAGAGCGGGGGTCGAGCTCGAGCGGGTCGCAGAAGTCGGAGTCGACGCGGCGGAGGACGACGTCGACCGGGCGGAGGCCGCCGACGGTGCGGAGGAAAACCTGGCGGTCGCGCACGGTGAGATCCCCGCCCTCGACGAGCGGGCAGCCGAGGTGGCGGGCGAGGTAGGTGTGCTCGAAGTAGGACTCGTTGGCCGGGCCCGGGGAGAGGAGGACGAGGCGGGGCGATTCGGAGCGGGCATGGAGGCGGTCGAGGGAGGAGCGGAGATCGCGGGCGAAGTTGTAGAGACGGCGAACGGGCGTCTGGCGGAAGGCGTCCGCCAGGGCGTGACGGACGATGAGCCGGTTTTGCAGGGCGTAGCCAAGGCCGGCGGGGACATCGAGGCGGTCCTGGATAACCCACCAACGGCCGTCAGGGGAGCGGCCGACATCGGCGGCGTAGAGGTGGAGGAAGGGCTGGCGTCCGCGGCCGAGGTCGGCGCAGGCCCGCAGGTAGTGCGGGTTGGCCATGGCGAGGGCGGCGGGGATGGCGCCGGAGCGGAGGTGGCGCTGGGGGCCGTAGAGGTCCTTGAGGAGGGTGTTTAACAGCCGGGCGCGCTGGCGGAGGCCGTCGCTGAGAGAGGACCAGTCGGCGTCGTCGAGGAGGAGAGGAACGGCGTCGAGCGGCCAGGCGGCGGCGGAGGAGCCCTCGCCGGAGTAGATGTTGAGCGAGATGTCCTGCTCGATGACGGAGCGACGGGCTTGCTCGCCGGCGGCGCGTAGGGCGGCGACGGGGTCGGAGCCGAGGGTTTGGAAAAAGCGCGCCCAGATGGGGCGGAGGGTGCCGTCGGGGGCGACGGCCTCGTCGTGACGCCCCGGGAGGCCGGTGTAGCCGGCGAGGGATGGGAAGGAGGACGAGTTGGCGGGCGGCATGCTCGGGGTGGGCGGGCTAGCGTGCGAAAACGGGCTTCCGGCGCGCAAGCGCGGAGGAGGCTCGGAGGATAGGACCTATGAGACGGACGGGGCCGATAGGCGCCGGGATCGCAGCGGGGCGTTTAGCGAGAGACCGTGGCGGGGTCGCGCAAGTCGAGGGTGTGGGGGAGTTCGGGCGCGACTTGAAGCGGGGCGGGCGGGAGGACGTGGCCCGGGGTGTGGCCGCGGGGGAAGAAGCGCGCGAGGCGGCGCGACTCGGCTTCGTAGGCGTTGATTGGGAAGGTGACGTAATTGCGACCGCCGGGGTGGGCGACGTGGTAGACGCAGCCGCCGAGCGAGCGGTGGTTCCAGGTGTCGACGAGGTCGAAGACGAGCGGGGAATCGACTCCGATGGTCGGGTGCAGGCAGGCGGGCGGCTGCCAGGCGCGGTAGCGGACGGCGGCGACGAACTCGCCGTTGACGCCGGTGGGCTGGAGCGGGACGCGGCGGCCGTTGCAGGTAAGGACGTAGCGCTCGGGCACGAAGCCGGTGAGGCTGACCTGGACGCGCTCGACGGAGCTATCGACGAAGCGCACGGTGCCGCCGGCGGCGCCTTCCTCGCCCATGACGTGCCAGGGTTCGAGGGCGTGGCGGAGCTCGAGAGTCATGCCGCGGTAGGCGACGTGGCCCATGAGGGGGAAGCGGAATTCGAGGTGGGGCGCGAACCACCCGGCCTCGAAGGCGAAGCCCTCCGCGCGGAGATCGTCGATGACGTCGGCGAAGTCCTGGCGCACGAAGTGGGGCAGGAGGAAGCGGTCGTGGAGGTCGGTGCCCCAGCGGGCGAGGCGCGGCGGGGAGTAGGGCTTTTCCCAGAAGCGGACGATGAGAGCGCGGAGCAGGAGCTGCTGGGCGAGGCTCATGCGGGCGTGGGGCGGCATCTCGAAGGCGCGCAACTCGAGGAGGCCGAGGCGGCCGGTGGAGGAGTCGGGCGAGTAGAGCTTGTCGATGCAGAACTCGGCGCGGTGGGTGTTGCCCGTGACGTCGGTGAGGAGGTTGCGGAAGATGCGATCGACGAGCCAGGGCGGCACGGCGGCGCCGGCGGCGGTGAGGCGGTCGAGTTCGCGGAAGGCGATTTCGAGCTCGTAGAGCGAGTCGTTGCGCGCCTCGTCGACGCGCGGGGCCTGCGAGGTGGGACCGATGAAGAGGCCGGAGAAAAGGTAGCTGAGCGAGGGGTGGTTGTGCCAGTAGGCGACGAGGCTCTTGAGGAGCTGGGGGCGGCGGAGGAAGGGGCTGTCGGAAGGCTTTTGACCGCCGACCACGATGTGGTTGCCGCCGCCGGTGCCGGTGTGGCGTCCGTCGACCATGAACTTTTCGGTGCCGAGGCGGCAGAGGCGGGCTTCGGCGTAGAGCGTCTCGGTTTTTTCGACGAGTTCGTCCCAGGTGGCGGATGGGTGGATGTTGACCTCGATGACGCCGGGGTCGGGCGTGACCTTGATGTTGTTGAGGCGCGGATCGTGGGGCGGGAGGTAGCCCTCGATGACCACGGGCAAATTCAGCTCGGCGGCGGTGGCCTCGATGGCGGCGAGCAGATCGATGTAGTCCTCGGCGGTGGGCACCGGCGGCATGAAGACGAAGAGGTGGCCTTCGCGGGCCTCGACGCAGAGGGCGGTGCGCACAATCCACGGGGCGGACTGCTGGGCGCCGGGGCGGGTGTCGGCGGCGGGCAGGATGCGCGGGCGCGGCTGAAGGTGGGGTGGGATGGCGGGATCGCCTGGCCTGCCCTGGCCGGCGCCGTAGAAAGGCCAGCCGCGGAGGTCGAAGGGGGCGCGGCGTGGATCGACGGCGCCACCGGCGGCGCTGCCCGAGACCTGGAAATACTGGCGGGCGAGGGCGTCGCGATCGGGCAGAGGCGGCAGGTCGAGGGTGGGATCGGGCGTGATGCCGAAGCGGTAGTCGACGGGCGCGGTCCAAGGCTGCGAGTCGAGGGGGAGGCGGTAGCCCATGGGCGAGTCGCCCGGGATGAGGAAGAGCGTCTCGGGGCGGAGAAACCAGGGGCCGGAGTGCCAGCCGAGGCGGTCGCCGCGGATGACGCGCTCGATGGGCAGGGCGTAGCCGACGACCTTGTCGAGGCCCTGCTCGAAGACCTTGGCGAGGCGGGCGCGCTCCTCGGGGTCGGAGAGGCGG
>JBDLWD010000355.1:0-5160 GCA_039804465.1 Verrucomicrobiota bacterium
TCACGCGCTCGCCGTGGCCGGGCTTCATGAGATCGAGGAATTGGTGGCGGACGAGATATCGCCCTTGCCCGAGGGCCTGCCGCTGTTGCCGATGGAGACCGCCGCGTCCGGCCAGTCCATCGTTCATGGCCCATCCGGCGTCATCGCTCATTCCTCCCATGAAACCGCGCCGCGCCGTCCTGCCGCGGCCTCCACTTTGCCCGCGTCGTCCGCCACCGCTGGCGCGCGGTTAAAGCCGGTTTCCGCCGCACCGGGCACGGCCGCCGCGCTGGGCAAGGGTGCGCGCATCCTTTTGCTGGCCTTCGCCACGACCGACGAGGGCCTGACCTTCGCGGCCCATTGGCTGGCGGCGGACAAATCCCGCGCTTTCGCCCTAGGGCCCGGCTCGCGCGACCCCGGTCTGCCCCACGTCAGTTCCGGCGAGCGCGCCAAGCTGATCGGTCTCGCTTCCTATGCGCGCAAGGCGCACTTCGTTTATCGTCAGGAGACCGGAACCTACCTGATGGGTTCGGTCGCCGAGATCCCGAACTTTCTCAAGTCCACGCTGCCCGCCTGGAAGAAGCTCTTCGGCATAGAACTCGACGCCGCCTCGGCGCTTTTGCTCAAAGGGCCGCAGGAGATCACCATCGAGGCGGTGGCCGGCACCACCCGCCGCGGAGCCAAGGGCGCGGGCCTCGAAGCCGCGCTCGACCTGCGCTGGATATTCAAGGCCGGCGAGCGTCTGCTCACCGAAGCGGAGACTCGCCTCCTCACCGCCAAAAACACCACGCCCGTCATTTTGCCCAGCGTGGGCATAGTGAGCCTGCCGGTGGAAAAACTCGCCATCGTGCGTTCGTGGGAAAAAGGCGCGGCCGAGACTCATGGCGAGGGCACCCTTTCGCCCTATTTGATTTTCTCCCTGTTTAACGACGCCCGCTTCAAGCTGACGCTTTCGCCCGAGCTCTCCGCTTGGCGCGACAGCGTGTTGGCCGGCCCCAAGGAGGCTCCCGCGCTGCCCGAGCGTCTGCGTCCCTACCAGCGGCGCGGCGTCGAGTGGATGCACCACCTCGCGGACAAGGGCTGCCACGGTCTGCTCGCCGACGAGATGGGCCTGGGCAAGACGCTTCAGGTGATCACGCTGCTCGCCACGCGCCGCATCGACGATCTGCCCAGCCTCATTGTGTGCCCGGCCAGCGTGGTGCCGGTGTGGCAGGACGAGATCGCGCGTTTTCACCCCGAGCTGGCGGTGGACGTGCTCAAGACCGGCCACGACTTCTCCTCGCGCGCCACGCCCTGCGTGTGGTTGTCCAGCTACACCCAGCTGCGGAAGCATCGCGCCATCCTCGCGAAGCACAGGTTCGGCTACGCCGTCCTCGACGAGGGCCAGTTCATCAAGAACCCCGACGCGAAGGTTACGCAGACCTGCTTCGCGATTCGCGCGCAGCACCGCATCGTGCTTTCGGGCACGCCGCTGGAGAACCGCCAGCTCGATCTGTGGTCCATCTTCCGTTACCTCCTGCCCGGGTTGCTTGGATCGCGCACGGCCTTTGAAAACGCCATCGTGGCCGACCGCGCGGGCACGCTCGCCCGGCTGCGCGCCCAGCTTTCGCCCTTCATGCTTCGTCGCACCAAGGCGGAGGTGGCGGCGGAGCTGCCGCCCAAGCAGGAGATGGAGCTCATCTGCCCGCTAACCGACGTGCAGCGCGAGGAATACGCCCGCATCTGCAACGAGGGCCTCTCGCGCCTCGGCGACGACGTGGGAGCGGCCATGCGCGAAAAGAGCTTCGGCTTCCTCGCCCTGCTCACCCGCCTGCGCCAGGTGTGCTGCGACCCCGACATGCTGCCGTGGCGTAAGTCGCCGCTGACCGATTCGGGCAAGATCACGCTCTTGGTGGAGAAACTCGCCGAGATCGTGGGCAGCGGCCACAAGGTCGTGATCTTCTCGCAGTTCGTCATGCTGCTCGACCGCGTGAAGGAGGCACTGGCGCAAAACTTCCCCGAGCTGCCGCGCTACGAACTCACCGGCATGACGCTCGATCGCCAGAAGCCTGTGCAGCAATTTCAGGCGGCGACCGGCGCTGCGGCCATGCTCGTGTCGCTCAAGGCCGCGGGCACCGGCATCACGCTGCACGCCGCGGACTACGTTTTCCTGCTCGATCCGTGGTGGAATCCCGCGGTCGAGGCGCAGGCGGTGGATCGCGTGCACCGGCTCGGCCAGAAGAGCACGGTTTTCGTCTATCGCATGGTCACCGCCGGAACGATCGAGGAGCGCATCGAGGCGCTTAAGGCCTCGAAGAAGGATCTGTTCAACCAGGTGGTCGGCGGCCAGGAGGGCGACTTCGATCTCAGTCAGCACTTCGTGTCGCTGCGCGATCTCGTGCAGCTCACCGGCACGGCGAGCGTGGAGCATCCGGAATCGGCGACCGTTGAGCCGCTCGCGGCCGAGCCGGCGGTCAGCGCGCCTGCGACCGCCTAACGTGGCCGATACGGTTGTCGCGCGGTCCGGGTGGACTACTCGTCCACTGCGACCTCGATGCCGGCCTTGGCGGCCTTGATTGCCGCCGAGATGGTGGGCGAGGGCGCGCGGTCGGTGACCAGCGTGAGCTTGGAGTCGAAGGGCGTGGCGAGCGCCAGGGCCTTGCGGCCGAACTTGGAGCCGTCGATGGCGAAGACGGTGCGCTCGGCGGCGGCGATCATGCGGCGCTGGGTGGCGACGATGAGCGCGTTGTGGTTCCATACGCCCGCTTCGGTGAGACCCGCGCCACCCAGGATAGCGAGGTCGGCGTGGATCTGGCCGAGCGATTGCTCGCAGAGCGGGCCGACCAGCACGCCGAGGCGGCTGTCGATGCTGCCGCCGGTGACGATGGTCTCCAGCGAGCCGAGATCTGCGTAGAGCGCGGCGATGGGAAGCGAATTGGTGATGACCTGGAGACGCTTCGCGACGAGGAGACGGGCGACCGCGTAGACGCTGGTGCCGCCATCCATGATGACGGTCATGCCCGGCTGGACCATCTCGGCGATACGTCGGGCGACGGCGTGTTTTTCCGCGGCCTGACGTTCGTCGCGGGCGATGAAGTCGTATTCGCGCGCGCGCTCGTCGGTCTCGAGCAGGGTTGCTCCGCCGTGGTGGCGGCGCAGGACGCCGCGGGCCTCAAGGGTGTCGAGCGCGCGTCGAATGGTGGAGAGCGATGTCTCGCAGCGCGTGGCCAGGGTGTGCAGATCCGCGTATTTGTGCTCGCGGATGTAGCGTTCGATGAGGTCGAGGCGCTGCTTGGTGGTCATCGGGGAAAGGTAAATGGAAGACGGCGACGCGACGTGCAACGCGAGGTTTTTTCATTGCCGCAGGCGGCTTTGGGCGGATGGTGCGCGCGATGAACGGTCGTCCTTTGCTCGCGTTGCTGGTGCGCTGGCTGGTGCTCGCCCTCGGGGTGACGCTGGCGGAAAAGATCGTGCCCGGCGTGGACTGCAAGGACGGCGGCACGCTCCTCGTGGTCGTGGTGTTGCTGAGTTTTCTCAACGCCGTCATCCGGCCCATCCTGGTGCTCTTCACCCTGCCGTTCATCGTTTTGACCATGGGGCTGGGCCTGGTGGTCATAAACGCGCTGCTATTCCTCTTGGTCGGCGAGTTGGTCGAGGGCTTTCAGGTGGCGGGCTTTTGGGACGCGTTTTGGGCGGCCGTGATCGTGGGGCTGACGAATTTCTTCATGACTCTTCTGATGAAGCAGCGCCCTCCCCGCGGACCGGGTGGCGGCGCGGGTGGCGGCGGCGATCGCCGGTCGGCGCGACGCGAGCCGGGCGGCGACGTGATCGACGTCTGAGCGCCGCGGGATGCTGGCAACGGGGTCTTTCGGCGGGCTGGTTTCCCCTTGCGAGTCGGGGAGCGGCGGTTGACGTTGATCTTTTCGTTTTCGCGAAAATCGCACCCTCTTTTCATCATGGCTGACACCACTACGGAATACGACCTCATCGTCATCGGCGGCGGTCCTGCGGGCTACGCGGGCGCCATTCGCGCCGGCCAACTCGGCAAGAAAGTCGCGTGCATCGAGATGGAGCGCGCGGGCGGCACCTGTCTCAATTGGGGCTGCATCCCGACCAAGGCCCTGCTCAAGAGCGCCGAACTGTATGTGAAGATGAAGAAGGCCGAGGCTTACGGCCTGAGCGCGAAAGAGATCTCCTTCGACTTCGCCCAAGTCATGGAGCGCTCGCGCGACGTCGCCAAGCAGATGGCCAAGGGCATCGAGTTCCTGTTCCGCAAGAACAAGGTCGACTACATCATCGGCAAGGCCGTCGTGCCCGCGGCCGGCATGGTCGAGATCACCGAGGGGGACAAGAAGGGCGCGTTCCTCAAGGCCAAGAACATCCTCATCGCCACCGGCTGCAAGATGCGCCGCATCCCCGGCCTCGAATACGACGGCGTGCGCGTGATGACCTCCCGCGAGGCCCTCGCAAACCGCACCCAGCCGAAGTCCATCGTGATCGTCGGCGCCGGCGCCATCGGCGTGGAGTTCGCCTACTTCTTCAATTCGCTCGGCACCAAAGTCACCCTCGTCGAGATGTTGCCCGCCGTGCTTCCCGTCGAGGACGAGGAGGTCTCCAAGGCCCTGCACCGCTCCTTTGAGAAGCAGGGCATCAAAATCCACGTCAACACGAAGTGCGAAAACTTCCGCGTGGGCAAAGATTCGGTGAAGCTCGACCTCGTCGAGGGGGACAAGAAGACCGAGCTGGAGGCCGACGTGCTGCTCTCGGCCATCGGCGTCGTCGCCAACATCGACGGCGTGCTCGGCCGCGGCGCCCAAGTCGAGCTCGACCGCGGCTACGTGAAGGTCGACAAGCGTTACGAGACCACGATCAAAGGTATCTTCGCCGCCGGCGATATCATCGGTCCGCCCTGGCTGGCGCACATCGCCACCTTCGAGGCGGTTAACGCGGTCAACGGCATCTTCGGCCACGGCGAGCCCAAGCGCGTGACCAGCTTCCCCGGTTGCACCTATTGCCAGCCGCAGGTCGCCTCCACCGGCCTGACCGAGAAGGCAGCCAAGGAGAAGAAGCTCGATGTAAAGATCGGCAAGTTCCCCTTCACCGCGTCGGGCAAGGCGGTTGCCTCGGCCGACAGCGACGGCTTCGTGAAGGTGATCTCCGACGCCAAGACCGGCGAGATCTACGGCGCCCACATCATCGGCA
>JBDLWD010000356.1:0-10204 GCA_039804465.1 Verrucomicrobiota bacterium
CCAGGGGCGCGGTCCAGCGTATCAAGCGGCGAAAGCCCTGACTGTCTCCCGAAGCATGGCGGGCGCGGCCTTCCAAAAACAGCAAGACGAAGGCGGGCGCGGCGATGCCGGCCATGATCCACTCCGCGACGGGGCCGATGCCGCCCAGCAGCCAGGATGAGGCGACGACCATCAAGGCTCCGTGCGCGAGGGCGAATTGCTGGCGACGGTTGGCGGATTCCGAAGTTGAGAAGGACACGGCGTGAGTGGCTCAGGCGCCCGGGGCGAGGGTGTCGTAGAAAGCGAGCAGGCGGCGCGCCGAGGCTTCCCACGTGAAGCGTGCAAGCACCCACGCGCGGGCGGTTGCGCCGATTCCGGCGAGCACCGGGCCCGGCAGTTCGAGCATGGTGTTCAGCGTTGCGGGAAAGTCGGCCCAGGAGACGCAGCGTCCCGCGCCTGCGGAGTCGAGTTCGCGCCAGGGCAGGGTGTCGGTGACCAGGGCGGGAACCCCGGAGGCCAAGGCCTCGGCGACGGCCTGGCCGAAGTTTTCCGAGTGGGAGGGGAGGAGGAAGAGCCCGGCCAGCGGGTATGGCGCGGGCAGGCCGGATCCGTCGGCGACCACGACAGGCGACGCGGGATCGTCGCCGGCCAGTTTCATGAGGTCGGCAAGGGCGTAATCGCCGGGCAGGCCCGCGATGAGCAGGGTCCAGCCAGGCCTAGGTCGGGAGCGCCAGAGCTCGATGAGCTCGGCGACGCGCTTCTTGCGGTGGAAGCGGCCGTAGAAAAGAGCGACGCGCTTGTCGCGAAGTTGTGGATACGCCGAAAGCCAGGCTGCGCGGGCGGGCGCGGCGGCGGCCGGATCGGGCGCGGCGATGCCGTTGGGCGCCACGCAGGCCGGGACGGTGGAGGGAACACCCAGCCAGGCGGGAAGGGCGCGGAGGTGGTTTGCCTCCTCGGCGGCGGTGGCGTGCCAGCCGGCCAGACCGTCGAGCGCGCGGGGATGCAGCAGGGCGGCGGCGAGCCGTTTTTTCCAGGAGTGGTGGCGGAGTGCCCAGGGCTCCAGCATGCCGCGCGGCGCGATCACGAGGGGAATGTTACGGCGGCGCGCTGCCGCGGCGGCGTAGTGAAGGGGGCGGAGCCACAGCCCGTGGGCGTGGATGGCGCGGGCAGGAGTGTCGCGCACGAAGGCGGCCAAGGTGGCCGAGGCGCAGGCGACGCTCCCGAGCGGGCCGGGAGTGGCGGGAAAGGCGCGGGTTTGAAGCGGAGGGGGCGGGAGGAGCGAGGCATCGCCGGGGGTGAGCGTGGCCAGGCAGACGCGGGCTCCGAGCGAGGCCTGGGCGGCGGCGAGCGCGGGCACGGTGCGGGAGGGACCGCCGTGGCGGGGGTCGATGCTCGCGGTGACGTGGAGGACGTCGAACATCAGGGCTGGTAGCAGGGGGCCGGGAGCATGGAGCCGAAGGGCTCAGGAAGGTTCGGGCCGTTGCCTGAGCGGGCGGCAGGGGTTGCCTGCGCAGACCATGCGGGCGGGCTGGTCGCGCATGACGACGCTGCGCGCGCCGACTACGGCAAGTTCCCCCACGGTGACGCCGGGGCCGACGAACACCTCGGCGGCGAGCCAGGCGTTTTCGCCGATCACGATGGGGGCGGTGACGAGAGGCATGGACCAGCGGGAAAGATCGTGGGAGCCGGCGCAGAGATGGACGCCTTGGGAAAGGTTGGCGCCGCGGCGGAGCGTGACCGGGCCGAGGTTGTAGATGTTGACCCCGCGGCCGATCATGGAGCGCGGCTCGAGCCTGAGCTTCCAAGGGAAGAAAACGCGGGCGGAGGCGAAGATGACGACGCGACCCGGCTCGGGAATGTCGGCCCCGAACAGACGGAGCAGGCGGGCGCGCAGGCCGTGGGCGCGGGGCGGGCTGAACCGGAAGAGCGTGGCCTGGACGACGGACCAGAGGCGTTGCCGGGCCAGCTCGGAACGCGGGT
The DNA here is from genome assembly GCA_039804465.1 of Verrucomicrobiota bacterium. Lineage (GTDB taxonomy): Bacteria > Verrucomicrobiota > Verrucomicrobiia > Opitutales > Opitutaceae > IMCC26134_A. Next base: position 1,960 of record JBDLWD010000356.1, read on the forward strand.
AGGGTGTGACGCAGCCTTGGGCGAGGTAGGGGGGCTCGGGCGTGGCGTCGGTCATCGGCTTTTCATCACGGCGAAAAAATCGTGCGACCGCCGCAAAAAAATCACCGGAGCAGGCTGGCGAAGTCCTGGAGCATGGCCTCGGCCTGGGCGGGGAAATCCAGCGGGGAAACGACCTCGCGGCAACTTGTGGAAAGGGCCGCCCGTCGATTGTGGTTCTGTAAAAGACTCGAAAGTGTAGCCGCCCAAGCCTCCGGCGGTGCGCCAAGCGGGACCACTTCCCCGGTGCGACCGGGGAGGACATAACCGGCGAAGCAGGAAAGGTCGGTGGCGACCACCGGGAGGCCGGAGGCGAGGGCTTCGAGGACGGCGACGGGCAGGGCCTCGCCCTGTTCAGCCTGGGTGGGATAAACGAAGAGATCGTAATCGCGATACGTGAGCGCGAGACGTCCGGCGTCAAATTCCGGGGGCTCGTGCCGCCATCGTCCGTCGGCGACCAGGGGGCCTGCGATCTCGAGCAGGCGCCGTTCGAAGGCCGGGCCGCCGCCGCCGCGGGGAATGTCGGCGGGCCCGCGTAGCACTATGCGCCAGGGCGGCAGCCCGTGATTTTCGGCGAGCAGGCGCGCGGCCCGGGCGAGCGTTTCGAGTCCCTTCTCCGGATGAAACCGGCCGGTGAAGCCCAGCGTGACCGGCGCGTCATGTGGTCTGCGGGCGGATGGGGTGGAGAACAGGGCCAGATCGACCGGGTTGGGGGTGACGCGGACAAGAGGTGTGAGGCGGGGGGCCTGTGACGCGACGGCGGCGGCGATGGCCGGCGAGGCTGCTTGCAGTCGGGCGATGCGCCGCCAGGTGCGCAGCTGGCCTTTGGGGTAGCGGTTGAGATTGGCCACGAGCCTGCCGGATGAGGGGCTAAGGAGAGGGGCGAGGGCGGGCAGGGCGACGTTGTTGCTGACCAGGATGTCGGCCCGGGGGAGTCGGGGCAGGGCACGCAGGCTCCAGAGGGCGTCCAAGACCAGATTCATCGCGAGGCGGCGCGAGTGGTCGCGACCGGTCAGGCGCAGCAGCCGCACGCCCTCTCGTGTCTCGTTGTGAGGGAGCCCGGGCCAGCGGCGGGAGACGGACACGACCTCGTGACCGCGCGCCGCGAACTCGCGTGCGAGGCGCCACCAGATTTTTTCCATGGCCCCGCCGGCCAAGGGGGGGATGGGGAGGAAAAAACCGTGGACGATGGTGATCTTCATCGGGCGGGGAGGCCGTCGATGGCGGAGAGGAGCCCGGCGGTGGCGGCTTCGTGGTTGAAGCCGGCCACGCGGGCGGCGGCGGCCCGTCCCAAGGCGGCGATTTTTTCACGGGGCAGGGAGAGTGCCTCGCGCAGCACGCGGGCGAGCGCGGTCTCGTCGCCGGCGGGAAAGAGCCAGCCGGTTTCGCCCGAAACCAGGAGATCGGGATGGCAGCCCACGTGGTCGCTCAGGATGGCGGGGCGGCTCAGGTGCATGGCCTCGTTCACCGCGAGGCCCCAGGTTTCGTGGCGGCCTTCGGATGGCAGCACGAACACGTCGCCGAGGAGGTAACGAGCCGGCATCTCCGACTGGTTGGCGAAGGGCAGAAAATGAACGTCAGGGCGGCCGGCGGCGGTGGCGCGCAGGGAAGGCAGAAGGTCGCCGTCGCCGGAGAGGACGAGGTGGGCGCCGGGCGTGTCGGCGCGAATGAAGGCGGCGAGAAGCAGGTCGGGGCGTTTTTTTGCGATGAGTTTGCCGGCGAAGAGAGCGACCGGGGCGTCGGCGGGGATGCCGAGCGCGGCGCGTTGCGCGGCGGCGTCCGCGAGGCGTCGCGGGTTTGGCGAGAAATGGGCGGCGTCGACGCAGTGGGGGGCGGGAAAAAGTTTTTTCTCCGGCGCTCCGAAGTGGCGAAAGTAGGCGGCGTTGGCGCGGCCGACGGGGAGAAATGCGGCGGCGCGGGAGTAGATAAGCCGGAGCAGCCAGCGCTTGGGGCCGCGTGGTGGCGGTCCACCGAGAAGGTGGGAATCGCCGCGGAAAATGATCGGCGCGGGAGCCCGCAGCAGGAGCTCGAGATGGGTGCGGTAGGCGTAGCCGAAGAGCAGGATGGCTGCGGGATCGAACGAGCGCAGGGCGGGTCGAAGCGCGGGATTCTGCAGGCCGGAGAAGGCGTTTACAGACGGCCGGCTGGAGACGTTGGGCACGAACTCGTGGGCGTAGCCGGAAAGCAGGTCGGTGTCCCACGCGAAGGCGGCGCCGAACTGTTCGTCGTGGGCGGGGCGCACGCCGTGGTCCGAAAGGTAGAACACGCGGACATCCAGCCCGGCGGTGGCGGCGAGGTGGCGAAACCAGGGCGCGTAGTATTGTATCGGGTGCGAGACCACGATCGCCAGGCGTCGCTTGCGGGGTGCGCGGTCGGTCATGCTCAGCCGGTGGTAAACTTCCGGTAGGCCAGCGGCAGGCCGATACAAACCACCGCGGCCTGGAAGATCGACGAGAGCCAGGTGGCGAGGACAAACTCGGCTTGGAAGCTCCATGCCGTGAGCAGGATCATGAGCAGACCCAGGGCGGAGAGCTGAGGGACATTTTGGGAAAGGAGCGCCGCGCGCTTGAAAAAGAGGCCGGTGATCAGCCCAAGCAAGGGCGGACCGATAAAACCAAAGTTCAAGTAGGCTTCGGAGATCATCCCGAAGGCGATCGACACTTTGAAAGGAGAGTCCGGGTCGACTAGGCCGAAGTGTATGCCGAGACGGATGTTGGCCATGAGACTGGAGGGTTTGTCCGGCCATATGAACCTGGGTATGACCAAGGCCGGTATGTCGGTGTAGCTTTGCCCGTGCAGATAGGGTCTGACTTCGGGCACCTGGTCCACGCTCAGGCACAGCATTTGGATCAGGGAGGCGCGTTCGAAGATCGACGAGCGGTTGTCCTCCATGTTCTCGGTGGCTTGTTTGGCGCCCAGGCCAAAGCCTATCCATTCGGCGAAGAACGCGGGCAGCTGCGTCACGGTGGGCATGGGATTTTTCTCCTCCCAGTAGATGCGGCGCATGTCGGGCTTGCCGGCGTGGAGCAAAGCGAGGACGGGCAGGGTGGTCGCCAGCACCAGCCAAGGTATCCTGCGACGGGCGGAGGAGTATGCGATGAGACCGATCGCCAGCAGCGAGATGGCGCGCACCAGGTAAAGCTGGGCGATCAAGAATATGAGCTGGATGGCCAGGTTAAAAACAAAAGCGCCCCTGGTCCGCGCATCGATGCGGCCCATGCCCCATTCGCGGCTGAGCACGAATGTGCAAATGATGCCCACGCCGAAAAATAGCGCACGGAAGCTGCCGGCGATATTGTAGGGTATGACGCTGGTGAATATCTCCAGGTAAAGATATACACTGTTAAATACCATTCCCAGGGGGAGGTAACGCATCATTTTATCAGGCAGAAGCGAGCTTGTCGCCCATGCGGGCGCGCGAGGCGCGGTGCGCGAGGCGTTGAAGCCTAGGTTGGCGGCGGCGAGATAGAGAACGATCAAGCCGGCGGCTTCGGTGATGGCATCAGAATCATACGCCTCCAGTTCACGGTGGCCGCCCAGCAGGGGTATGGCGTAGAACGCCATGCAAGTCAGCATCGTGATTTCGAACGCGGGAAACCAGTCCCGCCCGTGTTTCGCCCATTGCAATGCGGGCAGGGCGGCTAGGTAAAGGACCACGAGACCCAGAAGGAAGGACAGCGACAAGTCGCCTCCGTTCCTCCAGATAAAAAACGCAATGGCACCCGCCAGGCCGAGGATACCGCCCTTGTAGAGACGAAAGGCGGCCTTGGCGTCGATGGGCTTGTTCTCGTTGGCGACGGAGGGGGATGTCATTTGCGGTGTGCGGCGGCTTGATTGAAGACCTCGACAAGGCGAGCGGTCATTCCCTCGGCGGTGTGCGCCGCGAGGGCCTCTGTATCTGTCACCGGGGGGCGGCGCCACCCTTCTTGCTCGAACCAATCGCGCCGGATCGCCTCGACGAGTTCCTCGGTGGCGGCGTCGTCCGCGCGGTCGAAACCGTAGGAGCAGGCGAGACCTTGGGAGCGGGCAAGGGTTAGCATGAGACTGTTCCGGTGCGCTATCGTGAGCAGAGGGCGACGGGCGAGGAGATAAGGGAAAATCTTCGAGGCGCTATAGGAGGGGTCGTCGGAACCGACCACGACGAGCGCGTCGGCCCGGTCCAGGTAGTGAAGGGCGTCGAAGTAGGGGACCCGTTGGCAGTGCTCCGAAACGCAGGCGGCCACGCCTTCCTGCTCCGCCACGGGCATGGCCCATTGCCGGCCGAGCGGCGGCGGGGCGTAGTCGGTGCCGATGAAGTGAAAGCGCATGCGGTCGCTGTCGGACGGGACCCGTTCCAAGTGTCGCTTTAAAGCACGGAAAAGCAGGCGGAGAGAGACGGCCATGTCGGCTCCGCAGCGACCCGTGTAAACGAAGTGCACGCGTCCGTCGCCGAAGGGCACGAGCGGCCTCTCCGGGCGGTGCCGTCGGGCGACATCGAGGTCCGCGGGAGAGGCGCCGAACGGGATGTGCCTCACGCGGTGGGCGTCCATGCCAGGATAACGCGCGGCGAGATCCGGTCCGTAGGCGGAGGATACGGAGACGATCGCCGCCGCCTGCAGAACCGCCGCAGGCTCGCGGCGCCGTGCCGTGTATTGAGATAACCAATACCGGATTCGGCCGCCCGGCGGCCTCACCCCGCGCAGCCGGTAGTAGTCGTTTACCCACGGGTCCTGGTAGTCCAGCACGTAGGGGACGCCGAAGCGGCGCAGCCAGCGCGGGCCGAGCGCGAACGCGTCGAACTGGGTGGTGGTGAAAAAAACCAGGTCGAACTTTTCCCGGGCCAGCAGCTGCTCCCCCGCTCGTCGCAGGGCGGACCCGCAGCGCAGCCAGAGCGACCCGAAACCGAGGGGGCGGGTGAGCCTAGGCGACAGGCCGCGCGTCCTCACCACGCGGATCTCCGGAGGATAGGTCTGTTCCAGCAGCGGATCGAGCACGGCGCCTTCCACGCAATCGGGCGCGACTGCGAGCACGACCGCATCCCAGCCGTGCCTGCGCAGCTCGGGGAGGGCGATGCGCGCGCGCTGCATGTCGGGCGCGTTTACGGGAGGAAAGTGCGGACTGACTATCAGGATGCGGCGCATGGAGACGGACGCCAAAGTGGAATGATCAGCGGTGCGCCGCCCGCGAGGGTGGCCTGGACGGTGGCGGGCGGCTGACGACGGACGGCGAAATCATGACCGCATAACGTAGAAAAATTCCTCTCCGGGCGAGAAGCTTGCGGCAAAACTTCGGGGTTCACTGCAGGGCGTGCCCGAGAGGGCTTTTCGGGGCGTTTCGAACATGACGGGGCCGGTGTGCGGTGAGCGGATAATGGACCGGGAGTTGGGTCGCCGTTGGCACGTGTTCGTCCCCCGTGAGGTGGCTCAACTTTCAAACTGCGTTCCGGGCCAAGGGCGCGACAGTGCCTGTTCGGCCAGAAGCACGAGATTTGGTGCCTCTTGTTCCCAGCAGTAGCGGCTCTCCGCGAGGCGGCGTGCGGCGGCGCGGCGCGCGGCGAGGGCATTACGGTCGGCGAGCAGGGCGTCGAGCACGCCCGCGGCGGCAACGGGGTCTGCGAAGCTTTCCAGCACCCCCGCCTCGGGAGCATTGGCCATAACCTCGCGCTGGCCTGCGGTGGGAGTGGCCACGATGGAGAGACCGCCCCCCAGGTATTGGAGGATTTTGTTGGTGATGGTCAGGTCACGGTTGACGATATCGGGCTGCTCCAGGGCGAGACCGATGTCGTGGCGCGCGATAAGCCCGGGCAGCGCGGCGGGCGGCACCGGGGGCAAAAACTCGACGTCGCGCCTCCGGCTCTCCGGCAAGAGGCCAAGGATACGCCGGTCGAAATCCCCCGCGATCTGGCCCAAAAGCACCAGTCGCGATGCGCTCGAGGTGCCAGCCCAGGCGGTGGCGAAGGCCTCAAGTCCGCGTCCCGGGCCGGTGGTCTGGGAAAACCAGAAAAAGGAGGGCGGCTCACCTGCGGCGGAGCGGGGCGCGGGCGGAAGGGAAAACGAATTGGTGATCACCGCCGGCCGCCTGCCGCCGTAGCGCGCGTGCAGCCCTTCGGCCAGGGCGTGCGAAGTGGTGGAGACGTAAGCGGCGCGATGGAGCAGGGCGCGCTCCACGCGGCGCAGGCTGGAGAGCGGGCGGCCGACGCGGTGCTCTGGCAGCAGATCCTCGCTGTGCCAGTCCTCGATGTCGGCGGCGACACGGCGTCCGGCGGCGATCATGCGCAGTCCGGCCCAGTGGGCGATCTCGTTGTGAACGATGACAAGGTCCGCCGGGATGGCGCGGGCCCGGCGCAGGAGGGCGGACGCGGGGCCGAGCGCGTGGATGGTCGCCAGGCCTCCACGGGAAGCGCAGTCGCGGGCGAGGCGGACGGCGGCGCGGCGCAGCCAGGCACGAGGCCCGTCGAGCAGATCGATCTGCTCGTGGCGGAAGGCGGCCTCCGCGATGATTTCCGCGTCTAGCGCCACGGAAGGGCGATGGTTGCGGACGCCCAGGACGGTGACCCTGTGACCTGCCGCCGCGAGCGCGGAGGCCTCCTTCACCACCCGCGGATTGCGGGCGAGCGGGCCGTTGGTGAGGACGAGGATGGATGCGCTCCGTTTCACCGGGCGACTGCGGTGGCCGCGGGCGCTTCAGACTGGGGCGGGTAAAAGGTGCGGCGGCGCCAGGTTTCTATGGGACTTTCCACCCAGCGATGAAAGAGAAGCCCGGCCGCGATGCCGAGGAAGATGTGCGCGAGCCAGACAAGGACGAAGGTAAACTCGTCCTGGTCGAGGTGGCGTTTGGCGAGGTTTAGCGCCGGGCTCATCACCATGACGTGGACGAGAAAAACGGAATAGGATTTGCGTCCAAGCCACACGACGAAACGAGGCGGCGCGGGGAGGCGGCGGGTTCCCATCAGCGACAACATGAATGCGAGCGAAAGCAGAGCGGGCGCGAAGGTCTGGTGGTCGTTCTTGGCCAGGCTGATGATCGCGAGCAGGGGAGGGTAGCAAAGAGCCGAGGTGCGTATCCAGGAGGGTAGCTGGTTGGACAGCGCGGCCTGGACGGCCAGGCCGCAGGCGAAAACCGGCCAGAGGATGAGGAGCTTGATATGTTCGGACATGCCCGGCACGTGGGACAGAAAGGTCACCGCGGCACAGAGCCCGAAGCGTAATAGCGGACTCCGCTTTCCTGCCAAAAGGACCAGCCCGAGTATGATGTAGAAACCGATTTCGAACGACAGGCTCCAGCTCACGATCAGCCACGGACGGACTCCCAGCCAGATGTGGGTCAGGGTCAGGTCGCCCAGCCAGGCGATCGCCGTTTTGGGAAGGGCGGCGGCCGGGGCGATGCCGTTGAAAGGAGTCGCGGCCAAGGCGAGGGCAAAAGCCAGCAGCAGCGCGGCCCAATAGGTCAGGTAGATCCGCAGCAAGCGGTCGCGCCAAAAAACGATGGGAGACAAATGCGAGGCGCGCTTTTCCAGGAGCCCGGCAAGGCAATAGCCCGAGAGGACAAAGAGCATGTTGCGTCCCACCCACCCATATTTGCCGTGGGTCCATGCGAATTGCATGACCGGATGGACCGCGGAAAAAGAGTAGCCGCAGATGCCATGGAAAAAGACGACCAACAGGCACGCCAGGCCCCGCCAGAAGTCGATCAGGTCGGATCGAACGCCCGATGATGGCACTGGCTCTTTCGCCATCGAGTTCGAGGATCGATCGATGGCCGGGGCGGCTCCGTGGGGCTGATCGGCGCCGCCGGATGGGGTGTTTGATTGGGTGGCCAGATTCAAAAGTCGGAAGTCTTAGACGCCCAAATTCATCTGGATTCTGAAGATGAGAGAAGGGCGGAAATTGTTAAACTGCTTTGTTTTATGGGCGTAAGTAACCTGATTATCAGGCTAGGCCCATTTGGGCCCCTGTGGGACGAGAGCAATCGGTCAGTTTGATTTGCGGTAGAGCGGTTCCGAGGGCGGGATCAAGGTGGCTTCTCTGGTGCGTGCGTTCGCGGCGTTGAGCACAAGCGACCAGAGCGAGCCGGATGCAGAGCGGTAGCGCATCGCCTTGAAGAAAACGTGCGGACGCCGGACGAACCCGCGGAGAAATCCGAACCAGTCTCGAGGGCGGGTGTGCCTGAGCAGTGCGAGGTGGCGGATGTTCGAGAAGGCCAGTTGGAAAATCAGGCTGGTAGCCGGCGG
>JBDLWD010000357.1:0-2528 GCA_039804465.1 Verrucomicrobiota bacterium
CTGCTCGCTACTTTCCCAGCAGATACTCCGGGTTCAGTTTGTGCAGCGACTTCGGCACAAAGTGCCCGTCCTTGCGGATGAGCTTGCCGTCGAACCACACCTCGCCGCCGCCGTATTCGGGGCGCTGGATTTTCACCATGTCCCAATGGACCTGGCTCTTGTTGCCATTGCCCACGCCCTCGTAGGCCTGGCCCGGGGTGAAGTGGAAGGAGCCGGCGATCTTCTCGTCGAAGAGGATGTCGCGCATCGGCTCCCGGATGTGGGGATTGAAGCCGAGGGCGAACTCGCCGATGTAGCGCGCGCCGGGGTCGCTATCGAGAATCTCGTTCAGGCGCTTGGTGTTGTTGGCGGTGGCCTCGACGATGCGGCCCTTCTTGAAGGCGAGGCGAATGTTGTCGAACGAGGTGCCGAGATAGACGGAGGGCGTGTTGTATTGGATGACGCCCTCGACGGAGTCCTTCACCGGGCAGGAGAACACCTCGCCGTCGGGGATGTTGCGCTGGCCGCCGCATTCGCGCGCGCCGATGCCTTTGATCGAGAACGCGAGGTCGGTGCCGGGGCCCTTGATCTGCACGCGGTCGGTTTTGTCCATCAGCGCCTTGAGCGCCTTCATCCCCGGAATCATGCGGGCGTAGTCGAGCGTGCAGACACGGAAATAAAAGTCCTCGAAAGCCTCGGTGCTCATGCCGGCCTGCTGGGCCATGGCGGCGGTGGGCCAGCGCAGCACGACCCATTTGGTCTGGTTCACGCGGTGGTCGAGCACGGGCTTCATCAGGCGGGCGTAGAGCTGGACGCGCGAGGAGGGCACGTCGGAGGACTCGAAAATATTGTCCGAACCGCGCAACGCGATGTATGCGTCCATTTTCTGCATGCGCTTCAGCTCGACCTCGGCTTGCGGGGCGAACTGGGCTTCCTCGGCGCCAAGCATGAGCTCGCGGGTGATGCGCGCGCGATGGATCTGCACAATCGGGTGGGCTCCACGGGCGCGGGCGGCGCGGATGAGCGAGACGACCATCTGGTCGGGAACGTCGAAGGCGTCGATCAAGACGCGTTCGCCCTTTTGCAAGGCGCAGGAAAACCCGGCCAGGCCGGCGGCGAGTTGGTCGAAACGAGGATCGGAGAGCATGGGCAGAGTGTTTTTCTAAAGGATAGGCGAAGGCGATCAACGCAAGCGAGCGCCTGCCGGCGACAGCCCGGGGGCGTCGCTCGGGAAACAAATGCGACCCACCGCGTCGTCAAAGCCGCTCGCGCCGCGCAGGATCTCGATCTCGAGGCGCAGATAATATACCGGCACCGGACAAGGCATGCCGTCCGGAATGCGCACGGCGTCTTTTTCAGTGGTGACGATGTAGTCCACCTTGCGCTCGAGGGCCTCGGAGAAGATTTCCACGAAATCCTCGTAGCTGAATCGATAGTGGTCGAGAAAGCGGCGGGTGAAATCGATGCGCGCGCCGAGATCGCGCAGGAAGGCCTCGAAGCTCTCCGGCACGGCGATGCCGGAAAAGGCTCCCACCCGTTTCCCGTCCAGATCCGCGAGCGGACGGCGCTCGGCCGAGCCGAGGCGTTGTAAGAACTGAGGACGGTGCGCGCACTCGATGACATTCACCCCAGGGTTGTGGCACTGGATCAGCTCCTCGAGCTCGGGATCGGGGCGGCCGTCGGACTTGGTGAGAAAAACGTAGCTCGCTCGCTTAAGGTGCTTGATTGGCTCGCGCAGGATGCCGCGCGGCAGGAGTTGGCCGTTGCCAAATGGATTCGTCTTGTCGACCAGCAGCAGGTTGAGCCGGCCCTTGAGCGGAAGATATTGGAAGCCGTCATCGAGGATGAGCGTGTCGCAGCGGAACTTCTTGATCGCATGCACGCCGGCCTTCACGCGGTCCTTGTCGACCAGCACCACCACGCCCGGAAGGTTGCGCGCCAACATGAAGGGCTCGTCGCCTGCCTTTTCGGAATCGAGCAGCACGGTCTGGCCGTCGCTTACCACCCGAGGCGGCGGCGCGCTCGTGTGGGTGAACCACCAAAGGACCTTCTTCCAGGCCGGAGGGGCCTTGCTGCGATAGCCGCGGGAAAGGATGGCGACCTTGCGGCCGCGATCGCGTAAGGCGCGGGCAAACATCTCGACCACGGGGGTCTTGCCCGTGCCGCCCACGGTGAGGTTGCCCACCACCACCACGAGGCACCCGAGGGGCTGGTCGTGCAGGATGCGCTTCTTGTAGAGCCAGACGCGGGTTTGGGCGATACCGCTGAACAACCACGAAAGGGCGTGCAAAAACCCCGCGAACAAGGTCGGCCCGACACCCTCGCGCCGTCCGAAGATCACGTCGATCGTGAACTGTTCGAAGGTGTTGAGCTTGCGTTTCAGCCAGTGGGACATGCGGAACGGATGCGCAGAAAAAAGGCGCGAGGCATGACGGCTGGCGAGGGGAAATCGGATTTCGCCCCGTTGGCGCAGGTTTTTACGTTTTGACACCTCCGGGCGCGCCAATTGCATGAATCGGCGATAATTCCGGCGGCCGCCGTTGATCGCG
>JBDLWD010000358.1:0-10733 GCA_039804465.1 Verrucomicrobiota bacterium
ATAAACACTCGCCCGAAATTCCGATTAGCGTCCTTTAGCGACTTTTAGCGGTTCACCATGTATTCCTCCGTCTCCACCGACCTTTTTGCCCGCGCCCAGCGGCTCATTCCCGGCGGCGTGAACTCGCCCGTTCGCGCTTTCCGCTCCGTCGGCGGCGCGCCGTTTTTCACCCGCTCGGCCCAGGGCGCCACGCTCACCACCGCCGACGGACGCGACCTCGTCGACTTCGTCTGCACCTGGGGCCCCGCCATCCACGGGCACAACCACCCGCGCATCCGCGCCGCCATCGCCGACGCGCTCGAACGCGGCACCTCCTTCGGCACGCCCAATCCCTACGAGGTGGAGATGGCCGAGCTCATCGTCACCTTCTTCCCCTCGATCCAAAAGGTCCGCATGTGCTCCAGCGGCACCGAGGCCACCATGTCCGCCATCCGCCTCGCCCGCGGCTACACCGGACGCGACAAGATCATCAAATTCGCGGGCTGCTACCACGGCCACTCCGACTCGCTCCTCGTATCCGCAGGCTCGGGCGCCCTCACCCACGGCCATCCCGACAGCGCCGGCGTGCCCGCCGCCTTCGCCCGCGAAACCGTCGTCCTGCCCTTCAACGATCCCGCCGCGCTCGACGCTGCCTTCGCCGCCAACCCCGGCCAGATCGCCGCCGTCATCCTCGAACCCTACATCGGTAACGTCGGTTTCATCCGCGCCGAGCCCGGCTATCTCGCCCATGTCCGCGCCATCACGCAAAAGCACGGCGCCGTCCTCATATTCGACGAGGTCATGACCGGCTTCCGCCTCTCTCGCGGCGGCGTGCAAGAGCTCGAGAATATCGTTCCCGACCTCACCTGCCTAGGTAAAATCATCGGCGGCGGCCTGCCCGTCGGGGCCTTCGGCGGACGCGCCGAGATCATGGACAAACTCGCCCCGCTCGGCCCGGTTTACCAAGCGGGAACCCTCTCCGGCAACCCGCTCGCCATGGCCGCCGGCATCGCCCAGCTCCGCCTGCTTGACGAACTTCAACCCTACGCCCGCCTCGACGCGCTCGGCCGCCAGGTGTGCGAGGCCGCGCTCGCCGCAGCGAAGGCCAAGGGCATGGCGCTCCAGGCCCCGCAGTGCGGCTCGATGTTCAGCCTTTTCTTCACCGAGCAACGCGTGCGCGACCTGCCCTCGGCGATGAGCTCGGATTCGAAGCTCTTCAACCGCTTCTTCCATGCCTGCCTCGAGGGCGGCGTCTACCTGCCGCCCAGTGCCTACGAGGCGTGGTTCCTCAGCTCCGCCCACGAAGGCCCCGGCATCGACCGCGCCTGCGAGGTGATCAGCCACGCCATAACAGGCCTTTGACCGCGGGTTCCTCCCCCTTGGCGCAACGTCGAAGCCGATTCCCCCTCACGCCCTCGGGTGGGCCATTTGGTAGACTTCCTTCAACCGCGCCACCGTCACGTGGGTGTAGACCTGCGTAGTATTCAAAGAAGCATGACCGAGCAGCTCCTGCACGAGCCTTAGATCAGCGCCCGCGTTCAACAAATGCGTCGCGTAGCTATGCCGCAGCTTGTGCGGCGTGAGGTCGAGCGGCAGCCCCGCCAGCGCGAGATAGCGCTTTAGCATCAATTGCACCGCGCGATCACTCATCCGCTGGTGGCTGGCTTCGACCAGCACCGGCGCGTCCGGCCCCGTGTCGCGCGCGAACTCCCTGCGCCACTTGGCCAGCACGGCCGCGGCGACTTTGCCCAGCGGGCATAACCGCTCCTTCTTTCCCTTGCCCAGCACGCGTGCGATTGCGCCCTCGGCCTCAAGATTCCCGTAGTTTAGCCCGGTGAGCTCGCTCACACGCAGGCCCGCGCCATAGAGAAGCTCCATCGCCAGCCGGTCTCGCCAGGCAATGAAGGGCGAGGCCGTCCCGTTCTCGACCAGCCGCAGCGGCCCATCTAGCAGTTCCTTCATCTGCTTCTCGGTCAAAAACTGCGGCAGCCGTTTCTCAAGCTTGGGCAACGCCAGCCCGAGCAACGGATTTTTCTGCACGCGCCCCTGCCGCATCCAGTATTTGAAAAACGCCCGCAGGGCGGACGCGTGGTTGTGCAGCGTGCGCCGCCCCATGCGACCCTGCGCCTCGATCACGAAGTCTCGCATCGCGCGCGGCGTGAGACCGGTGAACTCACGGCCCGCGCTCCCCTCGCCCAGCGCCTCCCGCCGCCAGCGCACGAAATCCTCCAGCGCCTGCCGGTAGTTGCGCAGTGTATACAGCGAATAACGGCGCTCGAGCGCGAGGTAATCGCCAAAGGGCGCCCACCACTCCTTCACCCACCCGTCTGCGTTTTCGTCATCCGCGCCCATCAGAGTAATCCGCGGTTAAGACCAAGCCTGTTTGACCGCAGATAGCGCAGATGAGCGCGGATAAAGACCAAACCTCCCGCGCCTCACCCCGCCTATCATCCGTGTCCATCCGTGCCATACGTGGTTAAAAAAGTTCGCCCTAGATCTCGCAGCCGGCCGGCGTGGCGGCCGAGACCTTCGCTTCCACCGCGCGCATCACCCGGTCGCTTTCGCGCCGCAGCGCGCCTTCCGGATCGAGCCCCTTCGCGCGCGCCGCCGCGCACAGCTCGAACAGCGCGCGCCCCAGCGTCTCGTCGTCGAGCGCAGCACCCAGTTCGCGGATCTTCGCCGCGTCGGCCGCGCCTTCGGCGGGCAGCGCCTTCTTTTCAATCTGCTTCCACACCGCCTCGGCCAGCATCGTGGCCGGCAGACGGGGCGGCTGCTCCTTGAAAACGCCGGACTGAGCCGGGCCGTTCTTCTTTTCCTGCGCCTTGATCTGCTCCCACTTCACGATCACGTCGCCCGCCGTGCCGAGCTTGGCCCCGTCGCCAAACACGTGGGGATGGCGGCGGATCAGTTTGTCGTTCACCTCGCGCGCCACCGCGTCGAGGTCGAACCTGCCCCGCTCCTCCGCGATCTGCGCGTGGAAGACCACCTGGATAAGGACGTCGCCCAGCTCCTCGCGCATGTGCGGGTAGTCCTCGCGATCAATGGTGTCGATCAGCTCGCTGACCTCGTCGATCAGGCAGCGCACCAGCGACTGGTGGGTTTGCTCGATGTCCCAGGGGCAGCCGTCCGGGGCCCGCAGCCTGGCGATGGTCGCGCGCAGATCGTCGATTACTTGGCTCATGTTACCCCACAAAACCCCGCCCCGGCCCGGGTGCACGTGAATTCTCCGCCTTTCAATCCGGTCTGGTTTTCACGGGCTTTCGTGTGTTTCGTGGGCGTTTTCCGATGTCCGACAAACTCGCCGAGATCATGGCGCATAAGCGCCTCGAAGTCGCCGCCCGTGCCCGGGCCGTCTCCCTTGAGGAACTGGCCGCGCTCGACGCGCGCCTGCCGCGCCCGCCCTCCTTCGCCTCCGCCCTGCGCCGCGCCGACGGCTCTCTCGCCGTCATCGCCGAAATCAAGCGCCGCTCGCCCTCGGCCGGCGACATCAAGGCCGGCGTCTCCGCGCTCGACCAGGCGCTCCGTTACCAGTCGTCCGGGGCCGACGCCCTCTCCATCCTCACCGACGAGAAATATTTCGGCGGCACCCTCGCCGACCTCGAGTCCGTCACCGCCCGCTTCCGCGCCCCCGCGGCTCCCGGCTCCTCACTACCCGCTCCGCGCCCGCTCCCCTGCATCCGCAAGGACTTCATGGTCCATCCGATCCAGGTCCTTGAGGCGCGCCAGGCCGGAGCCAGCGCCATCCTGATCATCGTCCGCGCGCTCGACGACGCCGACATCCGCGTCCTCAACGAGGCCGCCCGCGCCGCCGGCCTCGACGCCCTCTTCGAGATCCACAACGAGGCCGAGCTCGACCGCGCCCTCGCCCACGACGCCAAACTCATCGGCGTGAACAACCGCGACCTCGCCATCTTCAAGTGCGACCTCGGCCTGAGCGAGCGCCTCATCCCCAAGTTCCCCGCGCACGTCACCGCGATCAGCGAGAGCGGCATCTTCACCGCCGCCGACGCAGCCCGCGTCCGCGCCTGCGGCGCCCACGCCATCCTCTGCGGCGAGGCACTCATGAAGGCGCCCGACACCGCCGCCCTGCTCGCCGATTTTCACCGCGCTTAAGACAATGGATGTCTTCGACACTTTCGACCCTCTCCCGAATCTGGGCCAGTCACCACCGCCCTCAGGACTGAAATCCAGCGAACCCGTTTCAGGACTGGAGCAGAGGGTATCCGAATTGGAGACGCGCTTCAACCGCCTCGCACTGGTCACCCACTCGCTATGGGAACTGCTGAAAGACCGCCACGGATACACCGAGGAGGAGCTGCGCGACTGGGTAACCCTAACCGACCTCAAGGACGGCCATATCGACGGCCGAGTGCGCCGCACAGCACCACCGGCCAGCTGCCACAAGTGCAACCGCGTAGTCACCCGCGCCTTCGCCCGCTGCATGTATTGCGGCGAGATCGCCACCACTGGCGACGCATTCGACCGCGTCCACTGAACCGCCTCCCCAGGAGAACGACCACTCATCCACACTGATGAACACCCATTCAGAAACCGATCATAAGTGTCCATCCGTGTGCATCGGTGGTTAAAACCCATGCCTCTCACATTTTCCGAAACCCGCGAGATTCTCGCCAAACTCGGCGTCCATCCAAAGCACGCCCTGGGGCAAAACTTTCTCATCGAGGGCAACATCGTCCGCAAATCGCTCGAGCTGGCCCAGGTCCGCGCCGGCGACCGCGTGGTCGAGGTCGGCCCCGGCCTCGGCACCCTTACCCGCACCCTGCTCGACGCCGGCGCCGAGGTCTGGGCGGTCGAGCGCGACGCTATGCTCGCTCGCTACCTGCGCGAGGAGCTCGCGCCGCTGCACCCCGGCCGTCTCCACCTCCTCGAGGCCGACGCGATGGACCACCCCACGGCGCAGATCCCCGCCGACCAGCCGTTCAAGATCGTCGCCAACCTGCCCTACGCCATCTCCACGCCCTGGATGGACGCCGTGCTCGAAGGCCCGCTGCCCGAGCGTCTAGTCCTCATGCTCCAGTGGGAGGCCGCCCAGCGCTACATGGCCAGACCCGGCACCAAACAGTTCGGCTCGATCTCCATCTTCATCCAGTCCGCCTTCGACGTCGCGCCCGGCCACAAAGTCTCCGGCACCTGCTTCCATCCGCGCCCCGACGTCGACTCCTACCTGTTTAACCTCGTGCGCAAACCCGCGCCGCTCCTCTTCCCGCCCGCGGTGAAGCGCGCCATCCGCGCCTGCTTCCAGCAACGTCGCAAGCAGATCGGCACCCTCCTTCGCGGCCAGTTGCCCGACGGCGGCAAGGCATGGATCGACTCGCTCGTCGCCGCCGGCCAGTCGCCGACCGTCCGCCCCGAGGACATCCCGCTGAAACTCTGGCAAACCTTCCCTGGCGTGGGTCAGCCCGCCGCGCCGGTCGCGCCCGCCGCTTCATGAGCTTCGAGCGTTTCTGTATTCTCCTCGTAGTCGGCACCCTCGCCGGCTGGATCGCCGCACTCATCCTGAAGGGCCGCGACCTCGGCTTGGTCGGCAACCTCGTCGTGGGCGTGCTCGGCGCCTTTCTCGGGGACTGGTTTGTCCGCCTCGTGGGCTTCACGCCCCGCACCAGCCTCGCCGCCTTTCTCGCCGCGCTCGCGGGCTCGCTCGCCCTGCTTTGGCTCATCGCCCTGGTCCGCCCCCGCCGCGGCAAAAAATAACCCTGCACCGCCTGCTCCATGACCGCGCCCTCCGATTCCACCCCCGACGACGATTTCCTGCGCGGCCTGGTGAAAACCTCGCGCCAGCGCACCGTGCACCTGCGCTGGACCGACCGCGACGGCTCGGCCCGGCTCACCACCGTAACCTCCGCCGAGGCCACGCGCCTCAACGCCCTGGCCCGCGCCCGCGGCCTCACCGCCTAAACACTGCTGCGCGAGACCGCCCACCAGCCCGCCGCAGCCAAACCCCCGCTGGCCAAAGCCCCGCCATCCACCTAGACATCCCACTCGTCCCGCCCCTCCGCCCATCTCAGGCTCCCATCTCCCCGCTCCCTGCTCCCCGCTCCATGCGCCACTGCATCTATCCAGGCACCTTCGACCCCATCACCTTCGGTCACCTCGACGTGCTGGAACGCGCCGCGCGCCTCTTCGACAAGGTCACGATCGGCGTCGCCGCCAACCCCGGCAAGGGCCCCCTCTTCAACCAGGAACAGCGCCTAGAGCTCGTGCGGCAGGTGACCCGTCACCTGC
Source organism: Verrucomicrobiota bacterium (assembly GCA_039804465.1). Lineage (GTDB taxonomy): Bacteria > Verrucomicrobiota > Verrucomicrobiia > Opitutales > Opitutaceae > IMCC26134_A. The sequence goes on from JBDLWD010000358.1 coordinate 6,223, forward strand.
CCAACGTCACCGCCACCGCCTTCGACGGCCTGCTGGTCGAGTTTGCCCGCGCGCAAAAAGCCATCGCCGTCATCCGTGGCATCCGCGCGCTTTCGGACTTCGAGTTCGAGTTCAACATGGCGCTGATGAACCGCCACCTCGAGCCCGACATCGAGACGATCTTCGTCATGCCGCGCGAGACCTACAGCTACACCAGCTCCAATCTCGTGAAACAGGTGGCCAAGCTCGGCGGGGACATCTCCAACTTCGTGCCGCCCGAGGTCGTGCTCGCCCTGCGCGAAGCCTACGCGAAGCGCTGAGCACCCGGGAGCTCAGAGCATCCGCTGCAATAGCTCCATCACCCTTCCGCCATAGCGCTGGAAGGTCTCCACCACCACCGCACCCCAAAAGGCGAAATAGCCCACGGTGAAGGCGAATACTCCGTAGCCGGCGAGTATCCCCACCCCGTCGCGTTTCAGGGACGCGAAAGTCATCACCACCGCGGTGAGCGCAGGAAGGGTATTGGTAAACGGAGGTAGGGGCGGCAGGGGCAACATGAGCAACAACGCGGCGCAAATCACCACGCCGGCGTGGATTCTCAGCTTCCATTCCGCGTCAGCCAGCACGCCGAGCCTCCCCGTCAAGCGGCGCTCTATCCAGCCCACCAGTCGGCTGCTCGCGTTGAGCACCTTGGTGAAAAAGGCCGCCGGCAGAACCACGTTCCGGAGTCGCACCGGCAGCCAGGGCGGCAAACCGAGGAAGTAGCGCGACGCAAGCAACAGGATCACCAACCCGAACGGCGTGGAAAGACCCGGGATGCTGATCGGGGTCGAAAAAGGCAGCGCGCAGATCACCACCAGCAGCGCGGAGGCCCGCCCGCCCAACTCGTCCAGGATCGCCCCGAGCGGAACGGGCTCGTCCCGATAACGATCGGAAAGCGCGCGCAACTCGGCGGAAAACTCGGTGTGCATCGAGGAGGTATCGGCGACGGGCATGGGCGGGGATCAATTAAAAAGGCGCCCCCGACGAAGGGGCGCCTTGAAAAATTGGCGAGGGCGATCTGCAGGCGCGGCTGTGACGATTACTCGTCCCGGCGGCCGGATAGCATGAGAAGGATGTGCAGCAACGAACCCAGCGAGGCGACAAACGCCGCCACATAGGTCAGCGCCGCGGCGTCGAGTGTCTGCTTGACTCCGCTCATCTCGTCGCGGTCAAGGATGCCGAGACCGACAAGCTGCTCCTTGGCGCGGCGGCTGGCGTCGAACTCCACGGGCAGCGTGACGAACTGGAAGAGGCAGATGACGGCGAGAGCGATGGCGCCGATCACGAGCATTTTCCCGCCGATCGCCGTGCTGAATAGGAAAATGCCCGCGATCATCACGAAATTCGCCACGCTGGCCGCGATCTGCGTCGCGGGCGCGAGCGTCTGGCGAATCGTCATCATCGAATAGCCGACCTTGTGCTGGATGGCGTGCCCGGCCTCGTGGGCGGCCACGCCGAGGGCGGCAAGGCTGTGCCCGTGGTAGTTATGCTCGGACAACGCCAGCTCCTTGGTCATGGGGTTGTAGTGGTCAGTGAGCTCGCCGGGCACCTGGATGATTTTCACGTCGGTGATACCGGCGGAACGAATAACCGCCTCGGCGGCCTCGCGCCCGGTGATTCCGCCGCGCGACCCGATCTGCGCGTTGGCGGCGTAGGCACTGCGGATACGCATCTGCGCATACAGGCCGAACAACATGGGGATTATGATGAGGACGATCCAGATTAGCATGGTTGGAAACAGTGAGTTTGACGGGTAAGACGTGTGCCTTTTCCGGCTTTGCAAGCGGAAGTGGCGGGACATGAAAAAGCCGGTGCGATTTGTAACCGCACCGGCCCGTTCACCACAGTGGATGACATACGCGCCCGACCCACCACAGGCCGGACGCGAAAGGAGATCCGCGAATTAGATCGCGGGGACGTCGAGCCAACGGCGCTGGGCCCAACTCTCGAGCGCGAGTTCGGCGAGCTGCACGCCCTTCGCGCCTTCCTTGAGGTTCCAGGGGAAGGGCTCGTCCTTGACCACGTGGCGGAGGAAGAGCTCCCACTGGACCTTGAAAGCGTTGTCGTAAATCGCCTGGTCCGGCACGCGGGTCCAGCCGTCGCGATACTTGATCGGGCTGTCGATGTCGGGATTCCAGACGCAGCGCGGGGTGGCGGCCATGGACTGGGCTTTGCAGTCGCGCAGACCGGCGACGGCGGTGCCGTGCGTGCCGTCGACGTGCAGGGTGAGAAGGTCGTCGCGGTCGACGCGGGTGGTCCACGAGGAGTTGAAGTGGCAGATCACGCCGTTCGTCAGCTCGAAGGTCGCGTAGGCGGCGTCGTCGGCGGTGCACTTGTAGGGCTTTCCGGCCTCGTCCCAACGCTGGGGGATGTGGGTGGCGCCAAGGCAGGTCAGGCTCTTGATGTCGCCGAAGAGGTTCTGGATAACATACTGCCAGTGGCAGACCATGTCGACGATGATGCCGCCGTCCTCTTCCTTGCGGTAGTTCCAGGAGGGGCGCTGCAGCTTCTCATGCTGGCCGGTGAAAACCCAGTAGCCGAACTCGCCGCGCACGGAGAGAATCTTGCCGAAGAAGCCCTGGTCCATGAGCCACTTAAGCTTCACGAGGCCGGGCAGCCAGAGCTTGTCCTGCACCACGCCGTTCTTGAGGCCGGCGGAGCTCACTTCGTTGTAGAGGGCGAGAGCCTCCTTGGAGGTGGTTGCGGTGGGCTTTTCGCAGTAGATGTGTTTCTTGGCCGCGATGGCTTTGCGCACGCCGACGGGACGCTGGCCGGTGAGGCAGGCGTCGAAATAAATCTGGTTGGCGGGATCGGCGAGGGCGGCGTCGAGATTGGTGCTGTAGCGCTTAACGCCGGCGCGAGCCGCGAGGGCGGCGAGCTTGGTCTCGCTGCGACCGACGAGGATGGGATCGGGCATGATGACCTCGGAGTCGTTCAGCCTGACGCCTCCCTGATCGATGATGGCCTTGATCGAGCGCAGCAGATGCTGGTTCGTGCCCATGCGTCCCGTGACGCCGTTCATGATGATGCCGACTTTGTGCGTGGTCATGTGGTGAAAAAATCGAGGTGCTGCAAGAAAGGGGGCTTGTTGGCCGGCGTGAAAATCCGACCGCTGCAAAGATACTCGAAGCCCCGGCTTGCGGTTAGAACAATGCCGACTTCTCCTAGCACGCACCCGCCACTCCTTACCCGACCACCCCGCCGCCCATGCTCGCCTGGAGTCCCCTGCTGATCCAAAAGATCGAGATTCACGCCCTCGGTTTCGTGCTGCGCAAACTTCAGCTCAACCGCCACCGGGACGCCGAGGTGGTCGCGCACAACCATCCCTACCACCAGCTGATTCTTTATCTCTCCGGCGAAGGCATACAGATCGTGCGTGAGCGCCGCATCGAAGCCCGGGCGGGCGATCTTTTCGTGATCCCGCCCGGAGTGGACCACGGTTTCGCCATGTCCGGCACCAGTCGTCCGCTCTGCCTCGTGCTCGATTACGAGCGCCGGGGGGGCACCCGAGTGCTGCATCGCCACCTGCCCCAGCAATCGCTCAACGAACTGCACGCCTTGCTGGCCCGAGTGCCCACCAAGGGCAGCCTCACACTGGCCGACTATCCCGCCGTTCTTTCGGTGGTGGCCCGCCTGCTCGAGCCCCCGCGCGCCGACGAGGCGCCACCGCTGGCCGCACCCTCCCCGCTGGTCGTGCGCGTGCGGGAAAGCCTGCGCGGCGCCAAGCCCCTCGCCGAGATCGCCCGCGAGACAGGCTACGTGCGCGACGCCCTTACCCGGCGGCTCAAACGCGAGCACGGGCTCGGCTTGCGAGGACTGCGTGACCAGGAGCGCCTGCAGACCGCGCAGACCGCCTTGCGGGAGTTACCCAACATCGGAGCCGCCGCGGCCAAGGCTGGTTTTGACGACCCCAATTACTTCGCCCGCTGGTTCCGCAAACAAACCGGCCTCACTCCCAGCGCCTGGCGCCAGAAGTGAGGCCTTGATCGGTTGGACAGAAGGACGCCGTCGCCGGCGCCCGTGATTTCCTCAGCCGAGCGTCTTCGGCTCGACCTTCGTCCACTGCGGCTCCGCGCCCGGAGGAAGAGGGGGAATGTCGCCAGTGCCGGCCACGGGCAAGGTGCCCGCGAGTTCCTGACGCCAGTGGGCGACGTCACCGCCCGGGCAATACACATACATCATGTGCATCGGCTCCTCGCCCGTGTTGGTGAGCTGGTGAAACTTGCCCGGCGGCATGTAGACCGCCTGGCCGGCCTTGATCGGCGAGCACTCGTTATCGACGCAGATCTGACCCTCGCCTTGGACGATCAAATAGACTTCCTCCTGCTCCTGGTTGTGCCAGGGCACCTGGCCGCCCTTGGGCGCGAGGATGGAATAACCCATCGAAAAGCCCTTGGCTTGGATGGGCTGCGTGGCCTGGCCCACGAGGCCGCGGCCCCAGCGTTGCGCGGGGAAAGTCCCGCCCGGAATTTTGGCAAGATCGGCGATAA
>JBDLWD010000359.1:0-4783 GCA_039804465.1 Verrucomicrobiota bacterium
TTCTTCGGCGAAGGTTTAACCCGCTCAAAAATCGCCGCGTTGGCATCGTTGGGCGTGGCCAGCACAAGTTTCTCGCCGTCCTTCCGCCAGGCGATCACCCGGCTGAGCACATGGGTGTAGCGCTGCTCGGCCGCCATGATTTCGGCAGGGCCAAGGCGGCGAGTGAGGGCCAGCGGACCAAATACGAGCTCGTTGTCATATTGGGTGTAGCGACTGCCAAAGCGATTCACGCCCGCATTACCCGTGGCGCGAAGTCCCTCACGACCGAACTCGAGACTCATTGTAGACCACCCGTCCGGGGGAGTGAGCGCAGGCCGACCCTCGATCGTGGAGAGAATCCAGGACGTTCCCGCGAGCTCCTTGAGCTTTTCGACCTTGGGGGCGCGAGTGACAACCGGGGCGCCAGGCGCGGTATCAGCCGGCAGCGGCGTTGACTGCCGGGTGGCGCAGCCGGCGAGGAGCGTGGTGATTAAAACGAGGCTTAAACCCAAGGTTTTCATTGTAAGATGGAGCTAGCTTAGGAGCGGACCCGGACGTTGCGCAAATGGTTCCCGTCGCGCAAAATTCACTTTGCGGTGATCAGGAGGAAAAACGAGGACGCGGCCAAGCCTGTCATAATTTCTAGGTTCGGAAAATTCCCAAGCTGCTCCCAGCATGCCTTTCCCGAGCAGATAAATCAAACCCGCAAGCTTATGCACGCAGCATATTTGTCATGTTTACCTTTCAAGGGGGCCCCGTTTCGTTGACGCAGGACTAAAACTCGATGACGCCACGCAGCCTCAGGCACCGAGCCCCGCTTTTGGCCTTGGTCCTGCCATGGATCGTAGGCTCCGCCCTCGCCCACCACGACGTGGTGCCGGACTCGCCAATCATTCTGGCGACTATCGCATTTGCGTGCCTCGGGCTGGCTTGGGCGGCGATGTTAACCGGAGGCAAGGGCACGCGACTCGTCTTGGGCTCGGTGGCGGTGGCTCTGGTCGCGGCCGGCGCGCTGCGCACCACGCATGACCGGTCCCGTCCGGGGGAGTGGGACGCGCTAGGTCTTCCCCCGCGCGAGGCCCTGGTCACCCTGCGGGTGGAACGCCTCTTCGCCACGCGCGAGCCGGATCGCTCGGCCGGGATCGCCCGGGTGGTCGCCGCGGCGCCGCACCTGCGCGACGTGACCGGACAGCGTATCAGTTTTTCTATTACACTGCCCGATGGAGTTTCCCCGCCGGCTCGAGGCGCGGAATTCGGGGCGGTGGGCGTGCTGGCGCCTCTCCCGCGCGATCCACCGCCCGCCAGCTTCGAACGTGCGCTCGCCGATCTGGGCGCGAATTTCTCGTTCGACCGCGCTCGGCTGGAAGGCGGGATAACGCCCGCCGGGCCATGGCGACGATTCTGCACGGCCGGCGAGGCGAGGCTGGAGCGCGTGCTGCGCGCCGGCCTTGCGCACCGCCCGGAACTGGCCGACCTCTACGTGGCCATGCTGCTTGGGAAGAAACAGGCCCTCAGCCCGGAACAAAAAGACGCCTTCGTCCGAAGCGGCACCATGCATCTCTTCGCGGTGAGCGGCCTTCACATCGCAGCCATCGGCCTGGCCGTCCAAACGCTCCTCACCCTGGTGCGACTACCGGGCAGGGCGCGCTTCCTCGCCGGCACCGCCATACTCTGGATCTATGTCGAGATAACCGGCTCCGAACCCTCGGCGGTGCGGGCCTTCTGGATGCTCACCTGCCTCTTCGGCGCCCGGCAAATCCGCGCGCCGAGCAACGGCCTTTCCGCCCTCGCGGCCTCGGCCCTGGTCGTGCTCCTGCTGGACCCGCACCAACTGTTCACCGCCGGCTTTCAATTGAGTTACGGCATAGTCTCCGCGCTGTTGCTTTATGGCGCGCCCCTGCAGGAGAGGTGGCACGAGGGCTGGCGGCCCTGGTCCAATTTGCCGTCCGACGCCCGCGACTGGCGGCACCATACGGTGGACTACGCCGGACGCGCGGTTTTGGGCGCGCTGGCCCTTGGCATCGCGGCCACCCTGGTGAGCACGCCGGCCACCCTGGGATTTTTCGGTCTGCTGGCCCCCGCTGGCTTCCTCGTGAATCTCGTGCTCATCCCCGTCTCATCGCTGGTCCTTTTCGCCGGATTGGCTGCCCTGCTGGCGGGCCTCGCCGGATTGACGCCTCTGGCCGTGCTCTTCAACCACGCCGCCGCTTTCACCCTCGCCGTCATGGAAGTGATCGTGGAGTGCGCGTTGAGAATACCGGGAGCCTCCTGGCCGGCGAGTTTCGATCCGCCCGTGCTGGCCATCGCAGGAAGCGCCGGCATGCTTGCGATGCTCGGCCTGGGCTATGCGCTGGGATGGTCTCCACGCTTCGGCGGATACTGGTTGCCGGCCGCCGCGCTGGCGCTGCTCCTTGCGCTCGGGCTAGGCGACGCGCCCGTGGCCCCTTGAGCGCAAAAAAGCCCGGCGCGAACGCCGGGCCGCAAAAAGGAGCCCGAGGTACTCGCGAGTCTTACGCGGCAGACGATGAAGTGGGCGTCACCACGCTTGCCTCGGCGGAATTCTCCACCACGTGGTCAACAATACCGTAGGCTTTCGCCTCCTGAGCGCTGAGATAGTAGTCGCGGTCGGAGTCCTTCTCGATCTGCTCGATGCTCTTGCCGGTGTGGCGCGCGATGACGGTGTTGAGCGTCTGGCGCCAGCGGATGATTTCCTTCGCGGCGATGGCAATGTCGGCCGCCTGGCCACCCGCGCCGCCGCTGGGCTGGTGAATCATCACGCGGCTGTGCGGCAGGGCGAAGCGCTTGCCCTTGGTGCCTGCGGCGAGGAGCACGGTGGCCATGCTCGCGGCCATGCCGATGCAGTAGGTGACCACGTCGCACTGCAGAAAGCGGATCGTGTCGTAGATCGCCATGCCGCCGGTGACGACGCCGCCGGGCGAGTTGATGTAGAGATGGATGTCCTTCTTGGGGTCTTCCATCTGCAGGAAAAGCAACTGGGCGATCACGACGTTGGCCACGCCGTCGTCGATCGGGGTGCCGATGAAGATGATCCGGTCCTTCAACAGGCGGGAATAGATGTCCATCGACCGCTCTATGCGGCCGTTGTTCTCGATCACCATCGGCACGTAGTAACTCATAAGATGCGCTCAAGTTCGCCGCGTCCGCGCGGAAGGCAAGCGCGACGGCGCGGACAAGCAAAAGCCCCGCCTCGCGAATGCGCGGCGGGGCCCTGGGATTTTACCCGAAAAGGAAACCGCAGGATCAGGCGGCGGGCGCGGCGGACTCGGTCACGACGGTCTTGGCGACGACTAGATCGAGGGCCTTGTCGAAGATGATGCTCTGCTGAACGGCGCGGAGACGATCGCGGTCGTTGCTCAGCTCCTTGACCAGCTTCTCGGGCTTGGTGCCGCTGCGCATGGACTGCTGATAAAGGAAGGCGTCGATATCCGAGGCCTCGACCTGGAGCTTCTGCTGCTCGGCGATGCGAGCGAGGATGAGCTGGGTCTTCACGCGGGTCTGCGCGGCGGCCTTGGCGTTGGCGATGATGGTATCCTTGTCCTTCTCAAACTGCTCCTGGGTAAGGCCGCGGCGCTGGTTCTCCTGCACGAACTGGCGCAGCACGCTCTGGGTCTCCTGATCGATCAGGCTCTCAGGCACGGGGAAATCGACCTTGGCGACGAGGGCGTCGACCACCTGGCGGCGCTTTCCGGCGGCGTTCTCGTAATCCTTGCGGGCCTTAAGATTGTTGCGAACCTTGGACTGGAGGCCGGCGAGGTCATCGACCTGGTTGGCCTTGAAAAACTCCTCGTTGAGCTCGGGCAGCACGCGCTCGCGGATCTCGAGGATCTCGACGGCGTAGACGGCGGACTTGCCGGCGAGCGCCTCGGCGCCGATGAAGTCGGCGGGGAAGCTCACGGTGAGGTCCTTCTTGTCGCCGGTCTTGAGGCCGGCGAGCTGCTTGCCGAGGCCGGGGATGAGGCCCTCGTTTTCGCCGTCGACCTCTTCCCAGGTCTGCGGGACTTTGCCGTAGATCTGCTTTTCGGGGGCGATCTCGAGGATGGCCTTGCCGTCGACGGAGCCCTCGTAGGCGAGCTTCACGTAATCGCCCTTTTGGGCGGGGCGTTCCGCGACCTTGAAGTCCGCGCGCTCGCCGCGAAGGGCGTCCACGGCCTTGGAAACCTCGTCGTCGGTCGGCTCGACCGGGGCAACGGTCACAGGGATACCCTCGAGGGCGGGAAGCTCAAAGCTGGGGCGGATGTCGACGGTGATGACGATGCCGGCGAACTTGTCGGGAGCGATGTCGCCCTCCTGCACGTTGACCACTTGGATTACGTCGAGATTAGACTCCTTGATGCCATCGCGATAGGCCTTGGCCACGACCTTCTGCTTGAACTCGTCGTTCACGGCCTTGCCGAACTGCTTGATGACGAGGTTCGCGGGTGCCTTGCCCGGACGGAAGCCGGGGATGCGGACCTGCTTGGCGACCTCGCCGATCACGGCCTGGTATTCGGCGGCGACTTCCTTGGCGTCAAAGTTGACGGTCAGGCTTTTGCGGGTGGGGGAGACGTCTTGGACTTGGATGTTCACGGTGCTTGAAAAGAGGAGGGAATTTTCGGGTGAATCTGGCACGCTACGCACCGGCGCAAAACGCGGTCAATGCCCGATTCTGGCGCGACCAGCGCGATTCTGGCGCTTGCGGCCCCGCCCGCCGCGACGCTTGCTGCCTTCTCCTGCCTCGCTTCGACTTCCGCCGTGTCCCTGAGCCTCCGCCAACTTCTCGCCCGTCACGCCTCTATTCTGGTGG
>JBDLWD010000360.1:0-17470 GCA_039804465.1 Verrucomicrobiota bacterium
GAAGGTGGAATCCTCCCCGGTGAGCACGTAGCCGACGGAGAGATTGTAGGCGGTGTTCGTGACCTCGCGGGCGTTTTGCGCCGTGCCGGAGCCGATGGAGAGATCGGCGGAGTTGCGGAAATACTCGGCCAGCACGCCAAAGGGGCCGTAATAGTAGTGGGCCTGCGGCGAGAGCGCGGTGGCGGTGCCGGCGGCGACGGTGGTGTTGGCCGCGGTGGGCGTCGTGTTGGTGCGATACGCGAAGATGTTTTGCTGACCGTCGCTGCGGTAGGCGTTGAGCAGCGTGGCGGAGGTGGAGCCCCGGTAGTTGCCGGTGGCGCCGGCGAGGCCGAAGCCCAGGCCCTTGAGCGCGGAGTCCTTGTCGTTCACGAACGGCGTGGCGAAGAGGCGGCCGGCGTAGGTGAAGTCTCCCTCGTTGTTGTCGCTGGCGGGCGTGGAGTTGCCGCCGTCGATCACGCCGTTGGTGATGGAAGCCTGGTAGGAAAGGCGCTGCTCAAGCACGGAGCCGAATACCTGCACGCCGACGTCGCGGTTGGGCGCGAGGTTGGTGGCGATCGAGCGCTCGTTGAAGAAGGCGACGGGATCGGACTGGAGCTGCTCGAGACCGACGGGGGTCTTGAAGCGGCCGACCTGGACGTTGACCGAGGGCGTGACCGCCGTGTTCACGAAGGCGTCGAGAATCGAGACCGTGCTGCCGGCGAACTCGGGCTGGACAACGTAGTTGAAACGCTCGGCGAACTTGCCCTCGAAAATGAGGCGGGCGCGGCGGAGCAGGAACTTGTCCGTGGTGGCGTTGGCGTCGTCGAAGTAAAAGCGGGCGTCGCCCTGCACGAGTCCGCGCAAGCGGAGCGAATTGGCGCCGTCGGCGGAGGCGACCTCAAAGCGGCCGTCGCTAGCGGTGATCTTGGGCTGCTTCTTGGCCTCGGCGACGGCGGCCTCGTCCTTGAGCTCGAGGTTTCGCTCAAGGACCTTGAGCTTCTGGTCGAGCGCGGCGATCTGGGCGCGCAGGGCGGCGATATCGTCGGGCGCCGCGGTCGAGGCGATTTGGGCCCGCGCCGTAAAGGGCGCGAGGGCTATGGCGGTGATCGCGGCGGCAATGGTGGCGGCGCGCGTGGCGGAACGGGAGGTGTGCATATTCGGATTTTGCTGGTTTGCTGGTCGCGAAAGCTCCCGGGGTCGGGTGGCAAAAGGCGTTGGGATGGTTTTTGACGGGAAAGGCCGCCGCCGGGGGGCGGTAGGCGAAAGGGAAACGGGATGGTTTATTCGTCGCGCAAACCGCCGGCGTGGCCGGAGAGGCGGGTTTTCTCGGTGCGTTCGATCTGGGTGACCTTGCCGTCGTGGACGACGATCTGGACGACGCCGAAGCGAAGGCCCTCCACCTTGGCGCGGACGATGGCGAGCCAATCGGGAAGATGGGGTGTGGCGGCGGTTGCGGCGGAAACTTGAGAGCTCATGGTGGATAACGGCGCCGGCGGGCGGCGCGCAAAAAATCAGATGGTGTAGTCGGGAAGAAGTTCGGAGAGCAGGCCCTCGACCGGCGCGAGGCGGCGGGCGGTGGCGGCAGTATAACGGGTGGAAACGCGGCGGGTGCGGACGGTGGATTTGATGGGTTGGCCGCGGGCGGGAGCACGAGGGGCGGCGAAGGGAAGCGGGAGCGAGTCGCGGCGCAGCTTTCGAAGCGTCACCTCGACGACGTCGGCCAAGGAGTAGCGGTCCAGAATGCCGGCGATGGCGTTGCGCACATCGAGCATGAGCATCCGCAGACCGCAGTGCTCCTCGTCCGGGCAACTACACTTTTCGTAAGCGGTGTGACTGACGCAACCGATGGGGGCGAGCGGACCGTCGATAAAACGCACAACCGCGCCGATGGTGATCTCGGAAGCGGGACGGGAAAGACGGTAGCCGCCGAATTTGCCGCGCTGCGCGACCACGAAACCGGCCGCCTTCAGCTCCTGCATGATCTGCTCCAGAAACTTCGCCGGGATCAGCTCCTTGTCGGAAAGCTCGGTGACCTGCACCAATTCGCGCCCCACCTCGGCGGCGATGCCGAGGTCGATCAGGGCGCGGAGGGCGTATTCACCTTTTTTGGAGAGCTTCATGTCGTGCTTTAATCCCTACAAGAACAGTGGGGTTAAAAGCCGCAAGCTCTTTTTCCCTAGTTATCGAGTAGGGATTAAAAAAGATTCCGAATCACCCCAGCCGAAGGATCAATCCGTCGTGAGCAAAGCCATGAACTTCAGGAGAAAGCGCCTCTCCTTCGCCATGGGCCACAGCGTGGGTCAGATGGGTCAAAAAAGTGCGCTTGGCGGAGATTTTAGCCGCAAATGCCCTCGCCTCGGGTATACATAAGTGCGTCGGATGCGGGGCGGGGCGGAGGCCGTCCAGCACCAGCAAATCAGCGCCTCGCGCCAGTTCGCAGGCCGCCTCGGGGACGGTTTTGCAATCGGTGTAGTAGGCGAAACGGGCTCCGCTGCCGCGCTCGGTGAACAAGAGCCCAAGGGTTTCCACGCGACCATGCGGCAACGCCACGCTCTCAATCGTCCCTTGGGGCAGTTCCAACCGCGCCGGCATGCGACGCAGATCGAAGCGGGCATAGCCATCGCGCGCGCCCTCGCGCAATTCCGTGGCATAGGGGAAAATCGCCCGCACCCTACCCTCTCCCTCCTCCGAGCAGTAAACCGGCAAAACGCCGTCCTCGCGCACGTCGCAAAAGCGACGCAGATCATCCATGCCCAGGATGTGGTCGGCGTGACCGTGGGTGAGGATGAACAGATCGATCACCGTCAATCCGGCGCGCAGCGCCTGAAGGCGAAACTCGGGGGCGGCGTCCACCTGGATTCGCAGGCCGTTCATCACGACATGAACCGAGGCGCGGGTGCGCTTGTCCCTTGGGTCGGGCGAGTTGCACACGGGGCAATCGCAGACGAGCATGGGAACGCCATGGGAAGTGCCGGTGCCTAGGAAAAGGATCTCCATGACGCGGAAAGCGAAGCCAAGTTGACCCTGCGCTGTCGAGGCGGAGAAGAGAGATCCTTCCGGGGTCGCAGTGTAGCATAAGGACCTCCGCGATTTTTATCCGAAAACGGCGTTGACAGTAGGTGCTCAAGCCTTCCCCTTCTTCCCTCCGTTTTTTGGTTTCCTAGCTCAATGGTAGAGCAGTTGACTCTTAATCAATTGGTTCAGGGTTCGAGTCCCTGGGGAACCACCACTTTCCGGCCCGCCTAGAAGCGGGCTTGTTCTTTAAGACCTTTCCGATCATCAGCTTGAACGGCATCGACGCCGGTGTAGCTCAACGGTAGAGCACCTGTTTTGTAAACAGGCGGTTGCCGGTTCGAATCCAGTCGCCGGCTCCAGCCTATCACAACACCCGTTTAACCTGCTGATCGAGAGTTCAAGTTCCACTGCCCGATGGTGTAATGGTAGCACAGCAGATTCTGACTCTGCTTGTTAAGGTTCGAGTCCTTATCGGGCAGCCATTTTAACCCCGTAGCCCTCAAGGCTGCGGGGTTTTCGTTTGCGAGTGAACCAAGGCTAGGCGGGATCCAATGGAAACCTGGCCCATTCCCCAAGACGTTGCGCCATAACCCAAAGCAATGGGCACTAAGTGCAGAGTAGTTCGGAGCTTTATCGAAACCGCGCATCGACCAGCACCTAACCGTCCACAAAGATTGCGAAACAGCGCCTGTCGCCGGTTCGGGCCGGAATCAGGCCAAGACTGGCTCGCCCGACCACTCGCGCGCCACTTCGTCGGCCGCCTTGTCGAGATCGCTTTCGAGCACGTCGGCCAGCGCACGGAAATACGCCACCGTGTCCTCACGCTTGTTGCGCTCCAGCCAGCGGTGCCCGCCGGGCAGAGCCGCGAGCACGCGCGGATCGCTCAGATCCTCCAGATGTTTCAGATCAGTCCGGTCGAGCCCGAGTTCGCGCAGGCGGTCGAGCACATACTCCAGCTTTAACCCGGTGCCGGCGCAGTAATCCTCCGGAATCTCGCTCCACTCCATCAACTCGCACGATGAGGATGCGTGAATTTCAGCGGGCGACATGCGCGTCACCGTTTGCACCAGATGACCGCAGTTGCAGCGGCCAAAGTGCGCCCACTGGTAGGCCGCTCCGCCCTCGAGGCGTTCCGCAGTCTCAAGCAACACATCAACCAAAGCACGGCTGGGGATAGGCATAGCTTCACGAACGAAACCAACGCCGCACCGTCGCGCAAGCTGCGGGACAGGCGTTTCGAAAACGTGACTATTTTCGGAAGAGGTCGCCCAGGGCGCCGAGCGACTTGAGCGGCGCGCCTTTGCCCTTGGCTGCAGTCGTGGGCAAAACCGCCAGCGGAGTGGGCGCGGGCTTGGCCGGCGCGATCGCCGTGCCCTTTTCCGGCGCGCCCGCGAGACCGGGCGCGGTGGCGAACTCCCGCTCCAAACGCTGCGGACTCACCGCCTCGGCCGTGCCGAGCTCCTGCGCAAAGAGGCTCACCCGATACTCCTCGACCAACCAGTAGCGCGCATCGCTCCGCGGCAGAGCGCGCTGCCGCGCAAGCCAAGGGGCCAGCGCGCGGGAACGCTCCGCCTCTTTGCCAGGATTCTGACGCCACCGCTCGGCACGCAGTTTTAAGCCCTTCAGGTAACGCACCACGTGCGGCGCGCGCGCGTAGTCGATCTCGCGCAGCAGCGTCTTCGGCACGAGCTGCGCAAGGTCGCTCGCCAGCGTCGGATAGGGGGTCGGAAAAGCCTCCAAGGTCGCGCGGATCGCAAACAGCTCCTTGAGGGTGGCGCAGAGCTTGGACCCGCTGGTGCGCAGGTCGTGACGCGCCTGGGTGAGCGCCGCCGAAAAAGCCTTGTGCGTCGGCTCGGCCACGCGCGAGGGCGAGCAGAGCCAGCGCTGCAGCAGCCCGGCCGCGTCCTCGGTGAGTTGGTTGAGCGAACAATAAGTCGCGAGCAGGGCGCCAAACTCGCGCAGGCCGCGCAGCTCCTTGTGCAGATTGACCAGTTCGTGGCGCAGCTCGAGTTCCAGCAGTCGGCCGAGGCCGATCCGCGTCTGCGCCGCGGCCTCCTCTTCGTTTTTCGCGAGGCGCAGCGCCACGCCGCTCACGCCCATCTTGAGCGCCGGCCAGGCGTAGATGGTCACACCCGACAAGGTGCACACCTCCACGCGCTCAGGAAAGCGCTCGCCGAAGGTCCACGCCGATTGCTCCGGCTTTTCCCACTTCTCGCGCGCACGCGCCCAGGCGCCGGGCGCGTCGTGCGCGACCTTCGCGCTCTTCTCGCGCTGGTGCTCGGCGAGCAGGCGCTTCACCTCTTCGAGCTCGCGCGCGGCGCAGATCTCGCGGCCCTTCTCGTCCACCACGCGCACGCGGACCAACAGGTGCTCGGGCAGAGGCTTTTCCGCCCAGGCAGAGGCGTCGATTTTTATCGGGAAACGCTCCGCCACGCAGGCCGCCAGCGCCTCGGGCAACGGCTCGCGACGGTCGGTGAGCCGGTCGCGCGCGGCCACGGCGGCGGCGAGTTGTTTCACCGTTTCGGCCAACGGGACGAAGAGACGGCGCGCCTCCTTGGGCAGCGAGGACAGGTAGTGCTCCACCTTTTGCTCCAAGTGTCCGGGGACGGCCCAGTCGAGCGCGATGGGCGTGAGTCGCTCGGCCTCGGCGGGCCCGACTTCCAAAGTGACGCCGTCGTCGAGTTGTCCGGGACGATAGTGATAAGTGAGCGGCAGCACGTTGGTGCCGATGGGTAGAGTGGCGGGGAACGCCTTTTCGTCGACCGCGATGGTCGAGGGATCGCGCAAATCCTCTTTTTCCAGCATGAGGAAGCGCGGATATTTGCCGCGGCGCTCGCGCACGAGGGCCACGAGGTCCTGCACGGCGGACACGCCGTCCTCGGGCGCGTCGCTCGCGCGGCCGGGCTGGAGTCGAGCGGCGTAGAAGCGGTAGAGCGCGTCGTCGAGATTGAGGAAACCGGTGTCGCGGGCGCGGGTGAGCAGGTGCTCGAGCTCGTCGAGCACGCCGCGGTTATGCGCGAGAAAATCGAGCGGCCAGGTTATGGTGTCGTTCACCAGCGCCTCGCGGATGAAAATTTCCGTCGCGTGGGCGGGGTTGATTTTTCCATAGGAGACGGCGCGGTTCTCCAGCTCGAGGCCGTAGAGGCGGGTGCGCTGCTTCACCATCACGCGGCCGGCGTCCTGGTTCCAGAAGGGTTCGCTGTGCGCGACCTTCACGAGGTGACGGCCGAGATCGAGCGCCCACGAGGGATCAAGCTTGGCGACGGTGCGCGCGTAGAGCCGCGAGGTCTCCATGATCTCCGCGGCCATGATCCACTTAGCCGCCTTGGGCGCGGAGGCCTTCTGGCCGCCGCCCTGACCGGGCTTCTTTTGTTTGTCCTCGCGGACATTGAGCGCGGAACCGGGGAAAATCGCGATGCGGCGGTCATGCGTGGCCTTGTAGCCGCCGTTCTCCTCGTCGCGCGCGGCGATGTTGCCCAAGAGGCCCGACAAGATGCTGCGATGAATGGCGCGGTAGGCGTGTCCGCCGAAGGCCAGCTTCTCCGAAGTCTGATCGGCCGGCGCCACACCGTCGAAGACCGAGCTCATCTGGAAATCGCGGCGCGATTCCAGCACGTCGAGCAACTGCGAGTGGATGTCGCGCCACTCCCGGATGCGCGTGTAGCTGAGGAAGTGTTCGCGGCAGAATTTCCGTAGGCGCGACTGTGAGAGACGTTCCAGCTCGTCGTGAAAAGCCTCCCAGATGGCGAGGAGCGTGAGAAAATCCGAGTCGGGGTGAACGAAGCGCCGGTGCGCGGCGTCGGCCTTTTCGCGGGCCTCGAGCGGACGGTCGCGCGGGTCTTGAATCGATAGGCCGGCGGCGATGATCAGCACCTCGTGAAGGGCCTTCTCCTCGCGCGCCTGGAGGATCATGCGGCCTACCGTCGGATCGACGGGCAGGCGGGCCAGTTCGCGACCGAGCGGCGTGAGCGGACGCGACGCGGCGGATTCGGGCGCCTCGGCATCCAGCGCGCCCAACTCCTCGAGGAGCGCGTAGCCGGAGCGGATCGACTTCGCCGCCGGCATGTTGATGAAGGGGAATCGCTCGATGTCGCCGAGGCCGAAGGCCTTTAGCCGAAGGATTACGTCGGCGAGGTTTGCCCGCTGGATCTCGGGCTGGGCGAAGCGCGGGCGCGCGTTGAAATCCTCCTCCGAGTAGAGCCGCACGCACACGCCCTCGGCCACTCGGCCGGCGCGGCCCTTGCGCTGATCGCAGCTCGACTGGGCGACCTCCTCGATCGGCAGGCGGCGGGTGCGCGCGGTGGGCACGTAGCGCGAGACGCGCGCGAGGCCGGTGTCCACGACATAGCGGATGCCCGGCAAGGTGAGCGAGGTCTCGGCGATGTTGGTCGCGACGATGATTTTCCGGCGCTGAGATCCGGCGAAGATGCGCTGCTGCTCCGCCTGCGATAAACGGCCGAAGAGCGGGATGACTTCGCAGTGACGGTGGCGTCCCTCCAGCAGCTCGCAGCACTCGCGGATATCGCGCTCGGCGGGCATGAACACGAGGATGTCGCCGCGCGCGTCACCGGCGCGGCCTTCGAGGATGCGTTGCACGGCCTCCACCGCGCCGTCGACGTAGTGCAGCGCCTCGGGGCGCGACTCGGGCTCGTCGCCCTCGGCGGAGTCGCTGCCGAGCGAGTCGAGCGGCGCGTAGATCACCTCGACCGGATAGGTGCGGCCGGAGACTTGCACGATGGGCGCGTCGTCGAAGGCCTTGGAGAAGGCCTCGGTGTCGATGGTGGCGGACGTGACGACGATGCGCAGCTCGGGCCGCTTGAAGCGCAGGTTGCGCAGGTGACCCAAGAGGAAGTCGATATTCAGCGAGCGCTCGTGCGCCTCGTCGAGAATGACGGTGTCGTAGGCGCTCAGCAGCGGGTCGCTCTGGACCTCGGCGAGCAGCATGCCGTCGGTCATGAACTTCACGACCGTGTCGCGCGAGGTGCGGTCGTCGAAACGGATCTTACAGCCCACCTCGCGGCCCCATTGCACGTTCAGCTCGTCGGCGACGCGGCGAGAAACGGAAAGCGCGGCCACGCGACGCGGCTGGGTGCAGGCGATCTGGCCGCGCGCGCCGGCGCCGGCCGCGAGGCACATCTTGGGGATCTGGGTGGTTTTTCCCGAGCCCGTCTCGCCGGCCAAAATGATCACCTGGTGCTTGCCGAGCAGCTCGATGATTTCGTCCGCCCGGGCGCTGATCGGCAGCTCGGGGGGAAACTCGATCCGGAACCGCGCGCGACGCTCCGCCGAGCCCGCGGCGGGCGCGGGCTTGGAAGAGGGAGCGGAGGCGCCGGAATCGGTTGCGGTTTCAGACATGAGGCGGCGGACAGAGCAGCGGGAGAAAAACATTTACTGCAAGGCGGCAAAGCGGCCGAGGCAATCGCATGAAATTGATTCATCTCCAGAGGCAGAAGCCGCGTGGCGTGAATCGTGCTGATACTGTGCAATCCTGTTATTCAGCCAACATGCCGCCCATCATCCTAGACAGTCGAAAACTCCTCGCTTTCTCGACCTTGGCCAGGGTTGGCAGTTTTACCTTGGCGGCCAGGGAGCTGAATCTGACGCAGTCCGCGGTCAGCCACGCGATCAAAGCCCTCGAGAAGGACTTGGAGGCAAGGTTGTTTGAGCGGATAGGTCGCAAGGTGACGATTACCGCGGCCGGTCGCCAACTGCTCCAGCACACCCACGTGATTTTGGCGGAAATGCAGCATGCGCGGGCTGGCGTCGCGGCTTTTGGCGACTGAAGGCCTGCCGGAGAGCGAGTCCGCGGAAAATCGGGCTTGCCTGCCCCGCGTCGTCCGCATGGCTTCTACCTCCCTAACCCGCCCGGGTGGTGGAATTGGTAGACACGCAGGTCTCAGAAGCCTGTGCCTAACAGCATCACGGTTCGAGTCCGTGCCCGGGCACCATTGGTTATAAAAAAGTGAAGAGAGGCCTAAACCGAGCCTCTCCTATACTGGAGACCTATACGGTAGCGGCAAAATCTCGCGTGTCTTCCAGAACTTCGACCCTGCAGTGATTCGCTAATTACAATTAGACTTTAGGTTGGAACGCCAGGTTTTACCTGAAGGGCCATCCAGTCGTGGATGAGGGAGCGGACGCGTTCGGGTCGCGAACAGAGGCGGGCGGCGGCCTGAAGGTGGCGTTCGAGTCTGGGCAGGGCGGAGTAGAGGCGGTTGCCGACGGCGGCCTTGATCAGGCCGCCGAAGCGCTCGACCGGGTTGAGTTCCGGGCAGTAGGGCGGCAGCCGCAGCAGCCGGATGGTTTGGGGGATCCGCGGGTCGCCCTCCGGCAGGTGGAAACCGGCCTGGTCGGCAATGACGAGATGAAGCGCGTCGGGCTCGACCGCGCCGATCTGACCGAGGAAAAGTCCGTGCACGTCGCGGTCGATAGCCGGGGTGAAGAGCAGCTGGCAGTCGTTCTCGCCGTCCACCTCCAAGGCCTCGTGGAGATAGCCCCGCTGGTATTTGGTCGCGTAGTGCGCCTGCACCCGCCCCCCGCTCAGGCCCCAGCAGCGCCGCAGCACCGGCAGAAGGCCGTAACGGTCCTCGTCGAGGACCCAGACGCGCACCTTCCCGGCCACCGGACCGATCAGCTATGCCAGGCGGGCGGGCAGCTCCGCTTTGAACACGTTTGCCTTGGCCTGGTCCTTCTTAGCGTGGCTTTTGCGCGGAGCCTTCAAGCGTCCGCCCAGGCGGCGCAGCATCTGTCGAACCCCGCTTTCACTCATCTCCCTGCGCGTGCGCTTGCGCACGAAGGCCTGCGCATCGCGCGCGGAGCGGAAACGTCCCTCCGCGAGCTGCTCCACAAACTCCTCCCTCACCTTGCCACAAACCAAGGGCCGTCGTCCACCGCTGTGCTTGCGCCGCAACAGGCTCTCCCCCCCTTCCGCCACCACCTTGTCACGGTAGGTCAACACCGTCTGCCGGCTCACGTCCGCCACCTTCATGATCTGCTCCACCGTCAGCTCGTGCTGCCCGATCAGCCTCACCACCAGCAGACGCTTGCGCGCCCACTCCTCCTGCGGCTTGGCCCACGCCTCCTCAATTTCCGCCGCCACTTTGGCCCCAAACTCCGGTAGTTTGCGCATGGCCTAGCCTCGCCGGCTGCTTCCGGAGTTTAAAATCCAAAAGCAATTAGACGCTGGCATAACCGCTTTTGCTGAACTTGACGCCCACAACTCGCGGAGCGCAAACTAAGGCCTCCGTTGCTGCGCGGAAACCACAGAGAGCCGTGGCATTTTCTTCATGAGTCCAAGCCATCGGTGAGCTGTTCCGGTGTCCTTTGCGGTCGACGTTAAACGGGCACGCACCTTGAGACTTTTCCCGTCTTCACCCGGGGTGGATTCGCTGCCTTCTCGCGCAACGCATAGACAACCGCTTTTGCCTGCACCGTAGCCCATGAAGAAAACACCCATTCCCGTCGCCGGCGCTCAACACGAGCCGCGCCTAGCAGCCGTGGCCCTCGCTATTGGCGCCACAGCTCTGCAAGCCGCCTCGCCCGTCATTGAATGGGAAAACGCACGCTGGAAGCTCGCACTCGATCCGGCAAGCGGGGCTCTCGTGCGAATCGAAAATCCGGCCGATCCGCAGCCCATGAACTGGCTGCGCGGCCCCGGCCGCTGGGAACGCGGGAAATGGCACGCGGATACTTCACCCGACGCCGTGGCCTCGGAGGGTCAATGGGGTTTGGTTTGGTCCTCGCAACTCGGCCAGCTCCACGCCGCCCAGGTCCGCCGGCTCACGGATCGGGTCTGGGAATCGGTTTACAGCGGCTCGGTCCTGACCGTCACCGTCCGCCGCGAGCTTGAGGACGACGGCGGCCTCCTGGAGAGCTACACCTTCGAGAATACCGGCGGCATCGCCCTGCAATTTCCCGTAGGCTCGCTCGCCATCGCCGCGCCCCTTTTCGACCAATACCCGAACGCCAAGATCAGCCAGGAGTCGCGATGCCACACCCATCTCTGGATGGGCGGCACGTCGGCGTGGATAAACGCCACCCGCATGGGGGCGCGGCCGCCACACCTGGGCCTCATGCTTGTGGAGGGCTCGCTCGACGCCTATTCCACCCAGGGTGCCACCTACAATGATCGCGGCGTCTTCCTGCTCCATCCGGCCGAGATGAAACTCGACGGCGGCAAGCGAGCGACCATCGCGTGGCGGCTCTTCTGGCATGAAGGCTGGGACGATTTTTGGGGCAAGATGGCCGCCAACGACCGCTTCGTCCGTCTGAGCGCGAACGACTACAGCCTCACCGTCGGCGACAAGCTTGAGATTACAGCCGAATCGGCCGCTTCGCTCGCAGGGGCGCAAATCTTCGCCAACGGGGAACGCATGGAAACCCGCTTGGATGAGGCCGGCAAACTGCACGCCAACATCCCTGCCACCCGCCCCGGCGAGATCCTCGTCGAACTGCGAGACCGCACGCGAAAAACCTGGCTGCGTGCCAACATCACCCCCGCGATCGACCAGTTGATCGAAGCCCGCCTGCGCTTCATTCTGCGCCATCAGCAGCGGAACTCGCCTGGAGACCCGCTGGACGGCGCCTATCTCGCCTATGACAACGAAACAGGCCGGCAGGTCTATGGCCGGACCAATGACCATAACGCCGGACGCGAACGCATGGGCATGGGCGTGCTGGGAGCGCTCTATCTGCCGCGCTGCCTCGACGAATCGCTCAAGGCAGAGCTCTCGGCGAGCCTGGCTCGCTACGCAGCATTCGTGGATCGCGAACTGGAGGACGAGTCCGGCGAGGTTTTCAACGACGTCCGCCGCTCCTTTTACGATCGTCTCTACAACTTTCCCTGGGCGGCCCACTTTCACCTCGCTTTGTATCGTGCGACCGGAGACGCCACTCAGCTCGACCGCTTCGTGCGTGTGCTCCGGCGCTACTACGCGCGCGGCGGCGCCGAGCATTACTCAATCGGCCTGCCGATCAGCGAGGGATTGCACGTCCTGCAGGAAGCCGGACGCACCGAGGATCGCGCCGAGTTGCTTGCCCGCTTCCGCGAGCACGCGGACCAGATCGTGCGATTCGGCGGCGATTACCCGTCCTTCGAGGTCAACTACGAGCAAGCCATCGTCGCGCCCGGCGTCCAGCTTCTGGCCGAGGTGTATCTGGCCACCGGCGAGGAAACCTACTTGAAGGAACTGCGCCGGCAGATGCCCGTGCTCGATTCCTTCGCGGGCCGCCAGCCCGACCACCGCCTACACGAAGTCGCGATTCGCCACTGGGACGACTACTGGTTCGGAAAACTGGGTCTTTATGGCGACACGTTCCCTCACTACTGGAGTGTGCTCAACGCCAGAGCCTACGCGAGCTACGGGCGCATCACCGGCGAGCAAAGCTGGTTCTCCCGCGCCGAGGCGGTTGTCGAGGCCAACCTGTCGCTCTTCCAGGCAGACGGCAGCGCCACCTGCGCCCACCTCTACGCGCTCTCATCCAACGGCCGGCCCGCGGCGCGAAACGATCCGTGGGCCAACGATCAGGACTGGGCCCTTGTTCACCTTCTCGTTCTCATCGAGGATCCATCCTTCGCTTCTTACAAACGCGCCAGGCAAGGCGCGGACCGATAACGGGCCGCATTTGCGTGATATATTCAGGCAAACAGAACTCACGCCGACCGCATTGTTGGATTAATCTCATTTCCTCAGCGGCCTCCGGCGCGACATTGCCACCGCGGCCGGGTGCGGCTTGGTAAGGGAATGCCGCCCCTACCCCGCCACGTCTTGGCCCTGCTTTCCTGTATCCTTCTTGGTGTCGCTCCCGCAGCACGCGCCCAAAGCTCCGAGCCGCTCTGGCCGGCCGGCTCGCCGGGAGCCTTGGGCAACGAGGCGCAAGACATCCCCTCCCTTGCCCGCTTTGCGCCCACCTCAGGCATGGCCAACGGCGCCACCATGCTCGTCCTGCCCGGCGGCGGCTACGCACACCTCGCCAACCACGAGGGCAAGGGATACGCGGAATGGCTGGCCGCGCACGGCGCCACCGCCTACGTCCTCAAATACCGCCTGGGCTCCGCCGGCTATCGCCACCCCGCGATGTTGAACGACGCCGCCCGCGCCCTGCGCACCCTGCGCGCCCGCGCCCGGGCCGAAGGGCTGGATCCGGCGCGCATTGGCGTGATCGGCTCCTCCGCCGGGGGCCACCTCGCGTCGACCCTGCTAACCCATTTCGACGCCGGCGCGCCCGATGCCACCGACCCGATAGAGCGCGAAAGTTCCCGGCCGGATTTCGGCATTTTGTGTTATCCCGTCATCTCGCTCGGAGCATTTACCCACGCGGGCTCAAAGAAAAATCTGCTCGGCGAAAATCCGTCCGAGGATCTCGTGCGCCTGCTCTCAAACGAACTCCAAGTCACGGCACAAACGCCGCCGACCTTTATCTGGCACACCGCGGCCGATCAGGCCGTTCCGGTGGAGAACGCGCTCCTCTTCGCCTCCGCCCTGCGCCAAGCAGGCGTGCCCTTCGAGCTTCATGTCTACGAGAGTGGAAAACACGGCCTAGGCCTGCCCGCAGCCGGACGCGGCGCACCCGCGTGGGACGTCGCCTGCCTCGCCTGGCTGAAAGGTCGCGGCTTTCTCGATACGGGCGTGCCCGCAAACTAAACCGCCCCGGGCGCTGCCTGCACCATGCGTTTGCACCCGCCCGGTTTGCACGTATACAGTTCCACCATGAAATGGCTTCTGATCATCGGCGCCGGCCTTTGCATTGGGCTGCTCGCCGCCGGCTGCCAATCCACCCGCGCCGGCTACGAAACCGTGCCCTACCGCGTGCTGCGCGCGGACGGGAATTTCGAATTGCGCGACTACCCGGCATTACTGGTGGTCGAAACAACGATGGCGAGCGACGGCGGCGACGACGGAAGCTTCTTGCGCCTGTTCCGGTTTATCAGCGGGGCCAACACCGGGAAGCAGAAGATCGCCATGACCACACCCGTATTCATGGCCGGCAGACCATCTTCACGAACGATGGCCTTCGTGCTGCCGGAAAAGTTTAACAACGGCGAGGCACCCAAGCCCGTCGACTCGGCGGTCGGACTGCGCGAACTACCTGCGGCACGTTTCGCCGTGCTGCGCTTCAGCGGAAACCGCGACGCGAAAAAAGAAGGGAAGGCGCTGGCCCTGCTGCGCGCCCGCATGGAGACCGAGGGACTCGTCGCGACCGCGCCCGAGCCGGTCTTCGCCTACTTCGATCCGCCTTGGACGCCCTCTTTTCTGCGTCGCAACGAAGTGATGCTCCGCGCCGGGGAAAAACCGTAGCTAACGCGTCCGCCCGCGCGGCAAGCGACAGGCGTCCGCCTCCGCGAGACCCACGTGCTCGCGCTGTTGCCGTGCCCGACATAACGAATGTGACGGGCGACCACGGGGAAAAGTTGAACGATTCCGGCGCGGTGGAGCGGCCGGAAGAAGCGCCGCTGAAAATCGTGGTCCAGGACGCGCCGTCGACCGAGGTCTGGAGATCAAAATAGGGCAGCCTCGTGTCACCCTGATAAAACGCGATCTTCACCTCACCCACGTTAATTGCGAAGGGGAGAGTGTAACTGATCCATTGGCCGTTACCGTCCTGCGACCGTCGAGTTGCGAGGCTGCCGTCGATGGAGTTTGCCGGCGGGTTGCCGATCTGAAAGCCGCTGGCCTGCACGGTCAAAGCCAGCGCGGGCTAGGGCGCGACTTGCACGTCCAACAGCTCGGCGTAAATATCGGTTTCACCCAAACGCTGGATGACCAGCCGCATTTGGTGGCGTCCCAAAGGCAGCGGAACGTCGAGCACCCGGCCCTGCCCAAGCAAAATATCGCCCAGCCACCACGAATAAATCGGCGACGTCACGTCGCGCAGCACGCTGCCCGAGGCGTCGAGCCGCACCTGAGTCTCGTAAACCTGGGCGGAATCGGTCGTGCACCGGTCCTGGCCCGCGACGGCGGACACGGGGGCGGGGCCACCGAGCAGGCGCAGCATCTCGCAGGCGGCGAGGGCAAAGGCGCCGTAGCCGTAGTCCTGCTGTCCGTCGGGCGTGCTCGCGGCCGGAGCGGCTCCGATGGCCTGCACATAGCCGAGGCGGCCGGCGGAGTTGAGCGCGAGCGCGGTCATGCCGTCCCAGGCGCGATCCACCACCGGCCGGTAGGTGGCGTCGTCGAGCAGGCCTTCATTTATCCCGTAGGCGATGGCGTAGGTGAAGAAGGCGGTGCAACTCGTCTCGGGCGTCGGATACTGCGCGGGGAAGAAAAGATTGGAGCGCCAGAAACCGTCCGCGCCCTGCAAGGGGAGGAGGGCCGAAGCCATCGTCTGCAGCATCGAGGCGAACTCCGCGCGGCGCGGATCGCCGGCGGGCAACTGCTCCAAAATGCGCGCGCAGGCGGCGATGGCCCAGCCGTTGCCGCGTCCCCAAAACTGGGGCGTGTTGGCGCCGGTGCGCGCCTTGGCCGTCTGGTCGCGATACCAGAGGCCGCGCGCCGGATCGAAGAGCCCGCGATTGGTCTTCATCCAGCCATACATCTTTTCCAACTGCACCAGGTAGGCGGGATCGTTTTCTATCCGGGCCAGGCGCGCGAGCGTGGGGCCGGCCATGTAGAAGGCATCCACCCACCACCAGTCGTCGGCGGAGGCGTAGCTGGCCACAAGCGCGTCCATCGCGGCCTTGATGGCCGCCTTGCGCACGGGCTGCGGGTCGAGTTCATAAAGATCGAGATACGCCTGGCCGCAGGCCTGGGAATCGGCGTCGGCGCCGCCTCCGGCCTCGGGACCCGGCAGCCACTGGTTGGCCGCGGCCCAGGAAAGCGAGTAATCGCGATCCGCCACGATCCGCAGCGTGCGATACAGGGCCATGTTGCCGCCATGATAGACCCCGCGATTCCAGACCGCGGAGCCGAGCGAGAAAGTTTCTTGATAATACGCGTTTGCGAGCCGGACGGACGACTCGATCGCGCGGCGTCGCGCCAGATTGCCGTCACCGGACTGGCCGGAGACAACGGCAGGCCGCAAAAATCCGCAAACGTAGATCAAGCCGGGGAGCCACAACCTCGAAATTTGGGGCGCCAAATGGAAAACGAAACGCATCGCGGGCGGATCGATGGACTGCATCTTCGCCAGATCAGCGCACCAGGTCGGCCGAGAGACGGAAAAAGACGGTGGCGGGCGAGGGGCTCGCGGGCAGGCGCAGTCGCGCCAGTCCGGAGGTGGCGGGAATTTCCAGCGTGTAGCCCGCGTCAGCGACGGAAGGAATGCCGACGGCGCGCAGCACCGCCACTCGGTGCCAGGCGTAAAGATCGACGGAGCGTTCCAGCGCCAGTTCCACATCCGGCCTGGCTGGATCAAAGGGAAACTCGCAGGAGGCGCCGTCAAAATTGAGCCGCGGAGCGGAGGCCGGGTTGGCGGGCGCGCCGGACAGAGCGTATTCAAACAGGTTGGGCACGCCGTCCGCATCGGGGTCATCACCTGGCGCCACGGCGTTGCCCAGCGGGTTGGCGACCGCCCAGGCGACGTAGGATGTGGCGGGAGCCCCGAGACGACCGACAACTTGGGCGGAGAAGTTGGTGTAAGTTGTGTAGGTGCCGTGGAACCACAACAGGCACTCGGTGCGCCCGTGGTTCTGGGGCACGATGGGACGCAGGTTGTCGGCCGCGGAATTTTGCGTGACCGGAGTCCAGGTGAAGGTGAGACCGCCGTCGGCGGTGAAACCGCGCAAGATCTCGAAGCGGGCGTTGGTGTTCAGCGGCACGTTGTTGACGTCCGAAAGAGCGAAGGGGCTGGCGGCGTTGGTCGAGATGTAGACCACGCGAGGATCGGCCGGATCGAGGCACATGCCGCCGCCATAGTCGGACTCGGCGGCGTAGATGCCGCGGCCCGCCTGGGCGATGAAACGCCGCTGCCACTGCGTGCCCGTCCAGCGCGCGTAGTAGTAATAGATGCGCGAGGAGGCCCAAGTGGCGTCGGTGCCGACCTGAACCTGGAAAACACACACCGGACGGCGGTCGCGGTCGTAGTGGACGTCCCAGGTCCAGCCGCGCGCGTTGGGGATCCAGTCGTCGGGTCCCTGCCCGGCGCCCCAGGGGGCGGTGGAGTATTGATAGATGACGGAGCCTCGTTCCCCGCCGTCGTGGTCGAGGGGGATGTTCGCGAGGCTGTCGACGAAAGTCCCGTCGGTCTTGTAGAACGCGCCGGCGCGATAGGTGAGGTGGTAGACGGAATTGTTCACGTCGCGGGGATGTCCGTCGGTGTAGATGAAATCGATCCGGTCGGCGCCATTGCTGACGTAGCGCGGATAGGGCCGGGTGCTGCCGCTGCCGGTGCCCACGAGCTGGCGCGAGGCGCCCCAGGTGGCGCCGCCGTCGGTCGAAATGGTGAGCGTAGGGTTAAAGTTGATACAGCGGTGAAAGTTGTAGATCGCGTTGTTCTCGCCCGAAAGACTGTAGGTGTTGGCGTAGGTGTTGGAGGCGGGGAC
>JBDLWD010000361.1:0-6622 GCA_039804465.1 Verrucomicrobiota bacterium
GGCCCAGAGTTCGCGGACGGACCAGATGCCGGGGACGAAGTTGGAGGTCCAAACGCGGCGACCGCCGGCGGGGGCGGGGTCGTTTTGGAGGGCCCACTCGGTGTAGCGAAGGGTGGTGAGCATCTGTTTCTCGTCGAGGAGGCCGGACTCGACGGGAAGGAAAATGCCGTAGAGCCAGGGATCGAGTTTGAGGCGGCGGTGTCCGGATTGTTCGCGGACGAGGCCGGGGTGGCCGCGCTCGGCACTCCAGAGCTGTTGGAAGAAGCCGGTGCGGATGCGTTCGAGGATTTTTTCGTGGCGGGCGACGGAGGCGGAGTCGTTGGCGCGGCGGGCGAGATCGCGGGCGGCAAGGTGGCTCTTGTAGGCGTAGGCGGTCTCGTCGGGGGTGCCGCCGCCGCTGAACCAGATGGAGTCGGTAGGCCAAGTGTTGATGTAGCTCTCGTAGGTGCCGTCGAGGTCGGGATCGAAGCACTCCTGCATCCATTCGAGGTGGAGCTCGAGGGCGGGGCGGAGAATTTTTTCGAGTTCGGCGTCGCCGGTCCAGCGCCAGGCGTGGATGAGCTGGGCGAAGAGCTGGGTCTGCATATTGTAGAACCCGTGGTCCTGGTTGATGCGACCTTTGCCGTAGTAGCGGGAGTCGAGGGCGGCCTTGGTGAGGAGCTTTTCGGGGTCGAGGGTAAGGGCGGTGTGGGTGGTGGTTTTGACCTGCGAATTCAGGTAGTAGCGGGCCTGGGTGAGGACGCGGTCGTGCCAGCCGGCGACGGTGGCGCCGTAGGTGGTGCGCCAGCCCGGATAGCGGGCGTTCCAGAGCATGGCGCCGTGGACGAAGGAAGGCGGATACCAGACGCCGTCGATGGCGTGGGCGGCGGCGCCGGCCGCGGCGTTGACGTAGGGATCGGGGGTTTGGATGGCGATGCGCGAGGCGAGATCTTCGATGCGGGCGAGGCCCGCGCGAAAGGCGTCGGCGGGGGAGGGGAGCGCGATCACGGGCTCGGAAACCTCGCGCACGGTGACGCTGAGAAAGAGTTCGGGCCGGGCGGCGAGCTCGACAGTCGCGGCGGCGAGCGGGCGCTCGCCCGCTGAAGAAGCGAGGAGGGCGGCAGGGGATTGCCAGGCGGAGGCGTCGGCGAGGCGGGGCGCGCCGACGGTGCTGGCGCGGACGAGGATGGCGGGGGCTTTGTCGTCGGAGGCGGTGAGGGTGAAGCCGTCGGCGAAGAGCTCTATGCGGTTCTCTTTGCAGTCGTCGGGGGTGAAGGACTGGCGGCGGATGTGGCCGTTGGTGAGCGTGTCGAGGCCCCAGTTGAGATTTTGGCGGATGGCGGGCGAGGCGCCGCCGTAGGTCCAGACGAGACGGTCGCCGGGGGCGGCGCCCTCGGCGTGGACGCGGGTGACTAAGCCCACGCCCGAGCCGGCGGGCATGACGTCCCACGTGAGGGTGAGGCCGGGCAGGCGGGGGTCGCGGATGGTCCAGCGCATGGAGCCGGCGCGGAAGGCGGACTCGACCTCGGCGGCCTCGTGGAGCCAGAAGGCGGTGTCGCCGCGGGTGACGCCGACCATTAGCGCGCCGTAGTGGCGGAAGCTGCGGCAAAAGCGGGCGAAGGGGCGGTCGCCGGCGAGGACGAAGGCGTTGGTGTTGCCGACGTAGAGCGGGCGGTTGTTAAAGTCGGGCAGGTTTCGGCCGATGACCGCGCCGTTCTCGGCGGAGTAGCGCAGGGGCGCGGCGGGCTTGGAGGCCTCGTTGGATGCGGCGGCGAAAGCGGTCATGGCGAAGGCCAGCAGGCCTGCGGCGAGACGGAGAGCGGCTGACATGGGGCGGGTTTAGGGGGTGACGGGTTCGAGCCAGAGGCGGTCTAGGCAGAGGCCGTTTTTTGCGCCGTCCCAAGTGTAGAGCTTGAGCGTGTTGTCGCCGGTGCGAAGCGTGACTGCGCCGAGGTCGAGTTCGGTCCAGTCGGCGGAGGCGGGGAGGGGCAGGTGCTTGTCCCAGCGGTAGCCGGTGGCGGCGGGGTCGTCGAGGAGAGTGGAGTTGTTGACCATCACCTTGAGTTTTTCCGGCCCGGCGGGGGAGCGGTAGCGTATCCGGATTTTGTATGCGGTTTCGCGCGCGGCCTGGGCCATGAAGGTGACGCCGGAGTATTTGCGCTCGAAGCCGGTGATGTAGCCGGGGCCGAAGAAGCCCGGGTGCTCGCGGTCGACGCGGACGTCGTGGAACTGGCCGCAGGCTAGGGGGGCGCAGGCGGCGTCGAGCTGGATGACGACGCGGGAGGGGCCCGGCAGGTGTCCGTGGGCGGCGACGCCTTCGACTGTGGGTTTTATCGGGATGATTCGGCCCTCGGCATCGTAGTCGAGGTAGTCGCACATGAGGCTGCGGCACTCGCTGAGGCCGGTCTGCCACATGCTGTGGTGGAAGGCATACCATCGGCCCTTGTATTCGAGGATGGAGCCGTGGTTGGTGCCGGCCTGCTTGTCGAAGAACGGAATGTATTCTCCTTGGAAGGAGTAGGGGCCGAGCGGGTGGTCCGCGGTGGCGTAGAACATCGTCTCCGGCCAGTTGCCGTTTTTCAGACCTGGGTAGGAGAGGTAATACTTGCCACGATACTTATGCACCCAAGGGCCCTCGAAGACCCAAGTGAGTTGAGCGGTTAGATCCACGGTGGTGCCGGGAACGGCGTGGAGGAGGTCGTCGCTTAGGCGGCAGGCGGAGCAGGAGCCGCCCTGACCCCAGAAAAGGTAGGGCGTGCCATCGTCGTCCACAAAGAGAGCAGGATCCTGCCCGATCTCCATGCCTTGGATGAAACCGATGTCCTCGAAGGGGCCCTGCGGCCGGTCGCTGACGGCGAGGCCGGTTTTGAAAAGGCCGGAGGTGCGCTCGACAGCGCAGAATACGAGGTAGTAGCGACCTTTCCACAGAACGGCGTCGATGGCCCACATGTGGCTGATGGCCCACTTAACGTCCTTGAGGTGGAGCACCGGGCCGTAGTCGATCCAGTTGACCAAATCGATGGACGAGAAGACGTGGTAGGACGCCATCGAGTCGTGCGTGTTGGTGCCGGGCTCGTCGTGGGAGGCGTAGATCCATAGCCGGTCGTCGCCGGGCCAGACATGGGCCGAAGGATCGGCGGAGAAAACCGTGGGGATGAGCGGATTCATTTCGCGAGATTCAGAACGCAAGGTGCCTTGTTATTTAGCATCAAATCAAAACCCCGTGCGCGGGTTACACACACGGGGAATAGATTCCACGGAATGAGCGTGCGCACCATCGCGCCCGCGCTTGGTCCTGGTTATTTTGAGGAGCTGGCGAGCCGGATCAGGGCAAGGAGACCTTCGCGCAGTGCGGGCAGGGTCCACATTTCGCGGCGGTGACCGGGTATCCAGGCGGTTATGTTGGGCCAGCGCTTGGAACGCCACGCGGCAGGATGGCAGCCCGAGGAGATTTTTACTTCGGCGAGATCTTCGGTCTCGGAGGTCGAGGCTAGCTTGATGAACACTTCGTCGAGCGGAAGCCAGGCGGAGGCGAGGTCGCCTACGCCGGCGCCAAGCGGGGTAAGGATGCAGGGTTCGTGGGGATGTTCGGAACCACCGGGGCCCCATACCCAGACGCGACCGGCCCATTGTTTGTAGGCGTCCCAGTTCGGGTAGCCGCCGCAGGCGCAGTGGACAAACACGGTGGGCCCGCCGGACTCGACCCAGGTGGTGAGGGCGGCCCGGGTGGCGTCGCCTGGCTCCGACTGGGTGTGGTAAAGCAGGAGCACGCCGGCATCGGCCAGATCGGCGGAGTCGAGGCCCTTGGCGGCGTCGATCACGACAGGGGCCGTGCCGGTGAGTTCGGTGATCGCATCGGCGATTCCTTCGCGTCCGCCGGATCCAAAGTGTTCGTCGGCGAAAAGCACGACGCGGCCGGCAGGCAGGTCGGGTCGGGGCGGGTTTTGCAAGACCTCGAGCGGAGCGTAGCCTGTCTGGAAGGGCGCGTGGATGACGCGGCGCAGGCGGGCGGACTCGTGCGCGGCGTAGGCTGTGCGGGTGGAGTTGGCGGTGCGGGAGGCATCACAACGCATCTGAGCGCCGGTCTCGACGGCGTTCAGCAGGTCGAGCACGAGCGCGT
Source organism: Verrucomicrobiota bacterium (assembly GCA_039804465.1). Classification (GTDB taxonomy): domain Bacteria; phylum Verrucomicrobiota; class Verrucomicrobiia; order Opitutales; family Opitutaceae; genus IMCC26134_A. The sequence continues at coordinate 4,100 of JBDLWD010000361.1, forward strand.
GGAAATCAGTAGGGCCCTCGGCGCGCGCGGGGTGGCGGGTGTAGCCGGCCTCGTTCCAGACCTCGACGTCGCCGCGGATGCGCATGAAGCCGCGGGAGCCGCGGATGAAGATGTCGCCGACCTCGCCTTGGTGGTTCTGCGGGCCGGTGATGAAGATGGCCTGCCGGTCGCCGGGGTATTCGGCGAAAATGACCGAGGCGTTTTCCACCGCGTGCTGGTAGCGGCGAGCGCCGGTGTGGTCCAAGCCGGCGAGCACGGAGAGCGGGCCGGCGTCGAAGAGCCAGTGGGTGAGATCGAACCAGTGAACGCTCCACGAGAGTATGTCCCAACCATCGCCGACGCGGGCTTCGAGCACGGGGCGTTCGCCGATGGCGCCTTGGCCGAGGAGGCGTTTTGCGAGGATGTAGGGCGCGTTGTAACAACGCTGGTGGGCGATGGCGAGGCGCGTGCCGGACCGTGCGCAGGCGGCGAGCATGGCGTCGATTTCTGAGCCGTCGAGGGCCATGGGTTTTTCGCAGACGATGCCGCGCACACCGCGCGCGGCGGCCTCTATGACCTGGGGGGCGTGGAGCTTGGGCCAGGTGCAGACACTGACATAGTGCGGAGTGATGGCCGCATACATGGCGTCGGTTGAGGTGAAGAGGTCGACCGGAGCGACGCCGAAGCGCTCGCCGAAGGCGCGTAGATTGTCCGGGTTGATGTCGACGCCGACAAGGCGGAGACCGGGATCGGCCAGGCGATAGGCGTCCGCGTGGGCGTGGCCGATGGCCCAGCCTTCTTTGCCTTCGACGAATTTGCCGCAGCCGATGACGGCGGCGATGCTAACGGGTTTTTGCATGGGTAGGGGAGAGGAACAGGGAAAGAAAGGCGGGCGGAAACCGATCGTAGAAGGCTCCAGTCACGATTGGCTCGGACAGCGACGGGAATGATCGAAACTCTAGCGCAAAAACGACCGACTGGCGTTCGCTTCGCGCCGGTGGTAAAACACGCACACATTGGCTTGCGAAGCTCCGTGGATCCGCTGGCCTTCGTCTCCATGGGAAACCTTGTGCTACAGTCGGGCGAGGGCAGCCTGGCGAGACTCGCTCCGCACCGGAACCAAGGTTTGGAGATCGTGTTCGTCAGACGCGGTCACCTCGTATGGCAGACCGAGGGGGTTGCCGAACCGGTGCCGCCCGGCTCGGTGTATTTCACGTTGCCTGAGCAAGAGCACGGGAGCGCGGAGGAGTTCGAGCCCGGTCATGAATGGATTTACGTGATCCTTGCGCCTGGGAAAAACGGGCCGCTTCACCCGTTGTTGGGTTTCTCGCGCGCCGAGGCGGCGGAGATCGAGGCGCTGTTGCGCGAGTCGCGCCGACATTCCTTCGCTGGTGGCGGGACGATGGATGGATTGCTGAGCGCGCTGACAAACGAGACTCGCGCGCCGGGCTATCTGCACAAGGCTCGGGTGGCCGCGCTGGCCCGGGCTGCGGTTATCGAATTGGCACGCTGCGTGCGTGCGCACCGGGCGATGGCGGCACCGCCGATTCGGAGCGGTTCGCAGGAGCGGGTGCGGCGGCTGGTGGCGGAAATCGCGGCCGATCCGGCCGGGCGCAGGACGATGGGGGAGATGGCGGCCTATTGCCGGTTGGGCCGCACCCGTTTCGTCACGGTTTTCCGAGACCAGACCGGCGAATCGCCGACGCGCTTCATCCACCGCATGCGCGTGCGCGAAGCCTGCCGGCTGCTGCGCGAGTCGGACCGATCGATCACGCACATAGCCCTGCAGTGCGGTTTCGGCACGAGCCAGTATTTCGCGCAGATATTCAAGCGCTGCACCGGCGGGCTGGTTGCGAGCACTTACCGTAAAAACGTCAGCGGGCGTAAATCGATTTATCGATAACTTGCCGTGTTCGCGGTCGCGACTTTGCTGGAGCCATGTCTCTGCGCTCCTCCCTGAAATCAGCATTTCTCTTGGTCGCGTGTTTTGTTTCGGCGGTCTTGGCCAAGGCGGCGGAGACCTACCGATGGGACACAGTGGCGATGGGAGGGGGAGGTTTTGTATCGGCGGTTATCGCGCATCCTTCCGAGCGGCACCTTATCTACGCGCGCACCGACGTGGGCGGCGCCTATCGCTGGAACGAAAACGATCAGAGCTGGATACCCCTTACCGACTGGCTCTCCCCGGGTGAACTCTCGTTCATGGGCGTGGAGGCGTTGGCCGTGGATCCGAGCGACCCCAATCGGGTCTACATGGCGGCCGGCACGCGTTACTGGAACAACGGACGCTCGGCCATCCTGCGCTCCTCGGACCGTGGAGCGACTTGGCAATACACGGATGTTACCTCGCTACTGCGCGTAAGCGGTAATAGTTTCGGACGGCAGAGCGGAGAAAAGCTGGTGGTCGATCCAAAGGACGGACGCGTGCTGTTCTTCGGTTCACGCAACGCCGGACTGTTTCGCAGCGAGGACTCGGGCGTGAGCTGGCGTAAGGTGGAATCCTTCCCGGACGCCACGACTAAAAACGGCAACGGCATCGTATCT
>JBDLWD010000362.1:0-6016 GCA_039804465.1 Verrucomicrobiota bacterium
TCCGACGCTGGCGGTCAGCATCTGGGCCGCGGCGGCCACAAAGGGCGGCGCGGGTTCCCTCACGTGGCGGCCGTAGATCGCGCCCACCGCCCATGAAACGCAGGCGAAAAGTATGCCCGCCACGCCGGCGGGATCGAGCGAGCCCGCGCCAACCGTTTCCCACGGCGCCGCCAGCCAGGCCACGCCAGCGAAACCAAGCAGCATGGCGAAAAAAGTCAGCGGCGCTGGACGTGCCCCGCCTGGCCATGCCCACTCCATCAGCACGACGAAGACCGGGCCGGAGCCAATCAGCAGGGCGGTGATCCCCGAAGGTATCGTCTGCTCCGCCCAAGTCACCATGCCGTTGCCGCCGACGAGCAGGAAGGCCCCGGCTATCATCGAGTCACGCCACTGGCGAAGCGTCGGCCAGGCCGCTCCTCGCAGACGCAAAACGCCCAGCAAAATTACGCCTGCCGCGGCAAAGCGCATCGCGGCCATCGCAAAAGGCGGTATCGACTCCACCGCTACGCGTATGGCCAGGTAGGTGCTGCCCCAGACGAGGTAAATCGTGGCAAAGGCGAGCACGTAGGCGCGCAGCGGCGGGCGTTCGGCGGACATGAAGCGTCCAGCGAAGGTCCGGACTCGGCTCATGTCGAAGCCGGATCCGGCCCGCGCTCGCTTGCCCGTCGCCACGGGCTTTGCTTGGATTGCGTAAACGCCCCCCCGCTCCTGCTATGGTTACCCCTGCGTCTCCGTATCCTCTTTTATCGCGCCAGCTCGGCTTCATTGATCGTAGGTTCCTTTTGGTGCTCGGTCTGGCCGCCGGTTCCTTGGGGCGCGCGCAAAGCACCTTGCCGGCGGTTTCCGCCGCGCCGGCCCCGCTCGTGTTTGCCGCCGGCGATACGGCCCAGGCCACCCGCGATCTGGGGCAGGTCTTTCATGTGCCCGGCGTCGTTGGTCCGGTGGCGCGGTTCCAGACCGTGTTCGGCTCCTTTGACATCGAGCTGTTGCCGTCTGCGGCGCCACAGCATGTGGCCAATTTTTCCACCTACGCGGCCGAAGGCGTCTACGACAACACCTTCTTCCACCGAGTCGCTTACTTCGAGGCGGTGGACCAGCCCTCGATCCTGCAGGGCGGAGGCTATTACGTGAATCCCAACCTCGATGCGACGCCCAAGCTTCCTCCGGTCCCGCTCGAGTATCAGCTTCCGAACGGACGAGGCACGCTTGCCGCCGCGCGCACCAGCGATCCTAACAGCGCCACCAGCGAGTGGTATTTCAACACCCGCGACAACTCCGACATTCTTGGCCCCGCCAACGATGGCTACGGCTACACCGTCTTCGCCCGTGTGCTCGGCACCGGCATGGCGGTGGTAGACGCGATCGCCAATTTGCCGCTTTATAACATCGGAAGTCCTTTCACATCGCTTCCGTTGCGAGACGTCGCGCAGGGGCAGGCTCAACTCTTTCTGTCCAACCTCGTCCCGCTGCAAATCGTGCGCGAAATCCCGATCTACCCCTCCTCGGACGGAGAGGCTGCCATGCTGGGGTTTTTGGCGGTGAGCGACACGCCGGCGGTCGCCACCGCGCAGGCCGATGGACGCACGCTTCGCGTAACGCCGGTGGCGCCCGGCTTCGCCACCATCACCCTCACCACGGGCGACGTGCGCGGCAATCTCGCCCAAACCACGCTCGCGGTTACGGTGCTCTCTCCCGTTCCATATGTCGCGTGGCGGCAGACCAACTTTGCCACGCTTGCCGATGCCGGTGATGCGGCATCCTCGGCCGATCCCGACGCGGACGGATTGCCCAACTTGCTCGAATACGCCCTCGGGCAGGATCCGCGCGCGCCCTCGGCAGACGGCGCGCCCGCGGTCGCGCGCAACGGCTCGCTGATCTCGCTATCCTTCCCCGCGCCGCGCGCCGATCTGGACTACTTGGTCGAGACTACGGGCGCGCTTGGCTCCGCTTGGACCACCGCCGGTGTTACGCAAAGCGCGCCCGACGCCAACGGCCTGGTTTTCGCCTCCGTCGCCATAGGGGAATCGCCGCGCTTCCTGCGCCTGCGCGTCGCGGTGCGGCCTTGAGAGCGCGACGGGATTGCGTCGCGCGGTGCCGCGCGCGATCACAGGCGAATGAGCAATCCCCGCGTTCAAACCGACGTCTCCGGCGCCACGCCAGTAACGGTGTTTTGCGGCTTTCTCGGCGCAGGCAAAACCACCCTCCTGCGCCATCTGCTCGGGCAGGCGACGACCGGCGGCGAGCACGGCGGCCCCACGCGCTGGGCGGCCGTGGTGAACGACGTGGCGGCGGTGAACATCGACGGCGCTGTCGTGGCGGCGGAAAACGCCGCCCGCGCCGCTCTGGGCGCCGAGGGCTCTGCCGATGTCGTCGAGTTGGGCAACGGCTGCGTTTGCTGCTCCGGCGCGGACGATCTCGGCGAGGCGATCGCCCGGCTGGCGGCGAGCGGGCGCTACGAGCACATCTGGGTGGAGACGAGCGGGGTGGCTGATCCTCGCGGCATAGCGACGCTTTTCACGCGAAAGAATCCATTCGGGAAAACGCTCTCCGACCATGCGCGGCTGGCCGCGCTCGTGACCGTGATCGACGTGGTCGCGTTTGCGCACGAGGCCGCCCGCTTCGGGGCTGAAACCGAGGTGCGCCGCGCGCCGGCCGGGGGTGGCGAGCGGCCCGTGTTCGAGCTCATGCTCGAGCAGATCGAGTGCGCCGACGTGGTGGTGCTCAACCAATGCGACCGCGCCACAGCGGCTGGCGAGGAGATCGCCCGGACCGAGGCACTGGTCGCTGGCCTGAATACGCGCGCGGAGGTGTTGCGCGCCGAGCATGGCCAGGTGGCGGCGGAGTTTTTCACCGGCCGGCAGCGTTTTGATCCTGTCGAGACCACGGGCTCGGCGCGCTGGATACGTGATCTCAACGCGTCCGCTCTTCGGCCGGCGGAACCGCAACGCGGCGGAGGCCTTGTTTCGCGTCGGCGTCCCGTCGCGCAAAGCGAGGCCTACCACGAGAGAAAATACGGGATAACGAGCTTCGTCTACCGGGCGCGCGCGCCTTTCGACGCGGCGAAGCTGAACGCGGTTTTCGCCGGCGCCCTGGCCGGCGTGCTGCGGGCTAAGGGCTTCTTCTGGACCACGCGCTCGCCGGACGAGATGGGCTTCGTGTCGCTGGCGGGCGGGGTGGTGCGCTGGGAAACGCTGAGCGTGTGGTGGGCGGCCCGAATCCTGGCCGGTCGCGCGCGGATGGAAGACCGGCCCCCAAGCGTCGTGACGCACTGGGCGGAGCCGTTCGGCGACCGTCGTCAGGAGGTCGTGCTCATCGGCGTCGGGCTGGCGCGGCGCGAAGCCGAGCTGCGCGCCGCGCTCGACGCGTGTCTGGACCGCGCCTATGCCGTCGCCCCGTAACGGCGCTTGAGCTCGGAGTAGGGGAAGCGTTTGCCCGGGCAGACCGTGTGATTGCGGTCGACCCAGCGGTGCACGGTGACGCGCGGCGCGGCTTTTCCCGGCAGGCCCGGGCCGCGCAGGTGTTCGAGCAGGGCGTAAAGCGAGGCGAGCTGGCGGCGGCCGGGGGCTCGCTTCTCGAAATTGCCCACCATGCAGATGCCGATGCCGTGCTCGTTCATTTCCTGCGAACGCACATGGCCGCCGTAGATCTGGCGCGTCCAGCGCGGGCCGACCTCGATCTGTCCGTCTCCGGAGTCCTGGCCGTTCCCGATGACGAAGTGGTAGGCCAGGCCGTTCTCCATGCCGCGGCGGCGATGGGCACCGTCGTAGGACTTGGCGTTGCCCGCCTCGATCCCGCTGTGGTGCACGACCAGGTGCGTCCACCGGCCCGGGGTGATTTCCAGACGGCGCGAGGCGGCCAGCACGGGGGCGAGCACGGAGGCGGGCGCGACGGGCGTGACCGGCGGGGAGGGGCGCGCCGGAATGACCAGTCGCTGCCCCGGGCGAAGGGACGCAGAGGCGAGCTTGTTGCGAGAAAGTATGGATTCGGTGGATACGCCGTAGCGCGCGGCGATGCGGGTGAGGTTTTCCCCCCGGCGCACGAGGTGGACCTGCTCCGCCGGCGCCGCCTGCAGCAGACTGGACGGCAGAATGCACAGGCCTCCCATGAGGAGGGCGGCGCGGGCGATAAACTGCCGGCGGACGGGGTTCACGAGCCAAGCTTAGCAGGCGGGTCAAGCCGATCGCGCCCGTCCATCTCGGCGGGCATTGCCAGGGTCTGGGCCAGCATCAAGCGCGTCAGCGCCGCTCGAGGCCGGGTCAGGCGCCAGCGCATCGCCCCACGCCCGTCGGGGAAAACCCCGATCACCGTCTCCATAAGCGGGCAACCGGGGTCGGCGCAGGGTATTTCATGAATGGTGACCGGGGTGTCTTTCGGCAAAGAAAGCAGACCGCGCACGATGTCTTTCACCGCCGCCAGCTGTCCGGCGTCTGGCGTGGGTTTTGCGGTTTCCGCGCTTGGATCGGGGATAAAACGGTGCACGTGGCGCAGGAAATACACAGAACCGTGACCTTTGCGCGAGCCGGGGTGAACTTTTTCCCTCGCGCGGGAGGAATCGCGCGGTTTATGCCAGAACGCTTCATCCGACATGAAGCACTTCCTCAAGGAAACGGACTTCACCCCAAATGAAGTCGCCGAGACGTTTAGCCTCGCTCGCAAACTCAAGTCCGAGCGCGGCCAGCGCGCGGGCACCGTGCTTCAGCACCAGACCTGGGCGTTGATTTTCTCCAAGTCGTCCACCCGCACCCGGGTTTCCTTCGAGGTCGGCATCCATGAGCTCGGCGGCAACCCTCTTTTCCTCAACAAAAACGACATCCAGCTGGGGCGCGGCGAGTCGGTGGAAGACACGTCCAAGGTGCTTTCGCGTTTCGTCCACGGCCTCATCGTCCGCACTTACGAGCATTCCGAGGTCGAGCGCCTCGCCGCTGCGGGCACCGTCCCCGTGATCAACGCCCTCACGGATTTCCTGCATCCCTGCCAGATCTACACCGATGCTTTCACGATGGCCGAACGCTGGGCGCCCAAAAACGCCGATGGTGCCGGCCTGCTCGCTTCGTTGAAGGGGCGCAAGATCGCCTTCCTCGGCGACACCGCCTGCAACATGGCCAACTCGTGGGTGCTCGGTGCCAACCTCTTTGGCATGAAGATCAGCCTCGCCGGCCCCAAGGGCTTCGAACCCTCGCCCGAGTTTAACGCCCTGCTCGCCAAGGAAGGCTTCGCCGGCGGCTACGAGTTCACCACCGATCCGATGCAGGCGGTGAAGGACGCCGACGTGGTCTACACCGACGTCTGGGTGAGCATGGGCAAGGAGGAGGAAAAGCGCGAGCGCCTCGCCCTCATGGCGCCCTTCAGCGTGACCGCCGAGGTTTTCGCCGCCGCCCGTCCCGACGCGCTCTTCATGCACTGCCTGCCGGCCCACCCGGGCGAGGAGGTGCAGCAGGCCGTGCTCGATAACCCGCGCTCGATCATCTTCGACCAGGCGGAAAACCGCCTCCACACCCAGAAGGCGATCATGTCCATTCTGGCCGCCGCCAACCGCCGCTGAGTCGTCGCACTTTTTCCAAACTTACCTTTCACCCAACCTATGAAGATCGTTCTCGCCTACTCCGGAGGTCTCGACACCTCCGTCATCGTCAAGTGGCTCAAAGAGACCTACGACGCCGAAATCGTCACCTTCGCGGCCGACGTCGGCCAGGAGGAGGAGCTCAAGGGCCTCGACAAGAAGGCCAAGGCCACCGGCGCCTCCAAGCATTACACCCTCGATCTCGTCGAGGAGTTCGCGAAGGACTACATCTTCCCGATGATCCGCGCCAACGCGATCTACGAGGGCCAATACTACCTCGGCACCTCGATCGCCCGCCCGCTCATCGCCAAGGCCCAGGTCGACATCGCTCGTAAGGAAAAAGCCGATACGGTCGCCCACGGCGCCACCGGCAAGGGCAACGACCAGTGCCGCTTCGAGCTCACCTACATGGCGCTCGCCCCCCACCTCCAGATCATCGCCCCCTGGAAGATGGAG
>JBDLWD010000363.1:0-8325 GCA_039804465.1 Verrucomicrobiota bacterium
TGGCTTAAAACTTTAGACTTTAGAGCCGCAATTTTTCCACCACGGATATAATCCTATACATCCGTGCCCATCAGTGAAATCTGTGGTAAAGTCTGAATGCATTCAGCCGGTGGTATTATACCAATAATTCAAACCAATCCGCCTTTACCGCAAACTTGGTTTTATCTGCGTATATCTGCGTTATCTGCGGTTAAAAATTTCTTCTCCCAAAGTCCCATATTCACCAGCTAACGCTAATAGCCGGGGGATATCGTCCGGTCTCTGTTTCTCTCCTGCCTTGAGCGCTGACCGCCGTGTTTAGTATCGGCGGTGGTGCCCATCCTCATGCCGCGCGTGGCAGCACTTCGTTTTCTATCTTCGTCGAATTAAGCATGCGCAGGTCATACTCGGCCTGAAGACCAAGCCAAAATTGCGGCGTATTAGTTTTAGGGACAGGTTAAAAATGATTGAACACACCAACGCTTTTTGTGTCCACTTAACCGCCATGCGAACCTCTCGCATCAAAGTCCCCTCTACCGAGCGCGCTTCGGTTTACCACTGCATGACCCGCACGGTAAACGGCGCCTTTCTCCTCGACGACGTGGCCAAGGAGACCTTGCGCAAGCAGCTCTGGCTGGTCGCCGATTTTTGCGGCGTCCAGATCCTCACCTACGCCCTGTTGTCGAACCACTTCCATGTTCTGGTGCGCGTGCCCAAGGCCTCGGAGGTCTCAAACGAGGAGCTGCTCCGGCGCTACTCCGTCCTTTACCCCAAGCCCACCCGCTTTCAGCAGGCTCGGCTCGAGGTCATCGCGGCTTGGCTCCAGTCCGGCGATCCCGAGGGCGAGGCGTGGCGCAAGCGTCAGCTCGCGCTCATGGGCGACGTCTCCCAGTTTATGAAGCTGCTCAAGCAGCGCTTCTCCGTCTGGTTCAACCGCACCCACAATCGCTACGGCACCCTCTGGGCCGAGCGCTTCAAATCCGTGCTCGTCGAGGGCCAGGGCAAGATCCTCGAAACCATGGCCGCCTACATCGATCTAAACGCCGTTCGCGCCGGCTTGGTCTCAGACCCCAAGGACTACCGGTTTTGCGGCTACGGCGAAGCCGTTTCCGGCGGCGTGAAAGCCCAGGCCGGTCTGCGCCTGCTTCTCGCTTCCGAGGAAAACACGCCTGCCTGGAACCAGGCTCAGGCCGACTATCGTCTCACGCTCTTCGGCGTCGGCTCCGGCGCGCGTCCGGGCGAAGGCACCGTCTCCGCCGCCGAACTCCAGGAGGTCGTCAAAGCCAAGGGACATCTGCCTCGCGCCACCGTCCTGCGCCACCGCATCCGCCATTTCACCGATGGCGCCGTCATCGGCTCCAAAACCTTCGTCACCGAGCACCTCGCCGCCTATCGCGAGCGCACCGGCCGAAGACGTGGCTCCACGCCCAAACCTCTCCCCGCGTTCACCGACTGGGGCGGCGATTTCGCCACTCTGCGCGGTCTTCGTCGGCAGACCACAGGCTAAATCGCCGTTCTGCTTCCTCAATCCCTCAGCCGGGCGATTGGGATTTGCCGCAGCGAGGCCCGTCTTGTTGGATGATGGCATCATGACGCCCACGCCCGACGATACCCCGCCCACCACGCGTTACGACGACCAGCCGACCCTCGGCGACATCAAGATCAACCACAACGTCGTCGCCGGCATCGTCCGCCTCGCCACCCTTCGCGTCGCGGGAGTGGCCGGAGTAGGCGGGGGTATCGTCGACGGCATCAGCGAACTCTTCGCCAAGCGCGAGGTCGACCACCGGGGCGTGAAGGTCACCGAGGACGCCGAGGACAACTACTACGTCGAGATTCGCCTCGTCGTCGCCTACGGGGCCGAAATCGGCAAAACCGCCTACCAAGTGCAGGTCGCCGTGGCCAAACAGGTCACCGCCATGACCGGCAAGCCTGTGCGCAAGGTCGACGTGATCATCGAGGGAGTCCGCCTGCCCGAAGCCCAGGGCGACACCCGCGATGACGACGACACCTGGCCCGACCTCCCCGCCACAGACTAATCCTCAGCCCCCAGCTCCTCGCCCCCCGCTCCCCGATTTCCCATGAACGACTACACCACCTGGGCCGAGGTTCTCTGGGCCGACGCGCCCCGCGACGCCGCCCTGCTCTGGCTCGCGCTCGCCTTCTGGGTCGTGCTCGTGCTTGTCCGGCCCGCTTCCAGCGTGGTGCTGCGCCAGACCGGGGGCGGCCGCCTGTCGATCTCGCGCCACGCGCTGGATCGTCTCTTGGAGTCGTGCGCCGAGCAGCTCAAAGGCGTGGCCCACGCCCGCGCCCACGTGCGCCGCCGTCGCGGCAAGTTTCACACCACGCTGCTGCTCAAAGTCCGCCCCTACGCCAAGCTCGACGCCATCCAGGGCTATCTCGAGCAGGAGATCCGCGATATTTTCGTCCAAAACCTCGGTCTCTCCGACGCCGCCGGGCGCGTTGAGGTGAAGATCGTGGGCGTCGTTCCAGAGCCCAAGGACTACTAAACCGGGCGTTTCCCGCACCCGTCTTCACACTTCTGCCTTTATTCCCGGCGCGCCTCCCGCATATCTGCCTCCATGCAGACGATCGGCGAACGCCTCGAAGAAGCCCGCAAGCGCAAGGGTATTTCCATCCGCGAAGCGGCGGAAGCCACCAAGATCCGGGGCGATTACCTGCACAAGTTCGAAAGCAACCAGTTCGACATCAAGCTGCCCGAAATCTACGTCCGCGGTTTCCTGCGCCTCTACTCGAACTACCTGAAGCTCCCGGCCGAGAAAATCGTCAACGACTATCAAGCCCTCGGTCTCGGCGAAGGCGGGCGCCCCGCCGCCCGCGGCCTCAACCGCGAGATCTACGGCAAAATGGAAATCTCGCACGGCGGCGCCGCTGGCGCGAAAAACGCACCCGCCACGGCCCCCTCCCCTGCCGCCGCCATGACTCCCGGCGCCGAGCCCGTAGCATCCGCGCCGACGCGCCAGCCCTTCCAGCCGCGCATGCCGCTCGGCGGCCTGGACCGCGCGCTGCTTTCCAAAAACGGTCTGTGGATCGGCCTCGGCGCCGTCGCCGCGCTCGCGCTCATCGTCTGGGGCGTGGTCGCCCTGGCCAGCGGCCCCTCGACCCCGCCCGTCCGGACGGAAACCTCCGCCACTGCGGTGGCGGCCGATCCCGTCTACATCATCGCCCTGCGTCCTGTGCAGATCACAGGCGTAAAGAGCAAGCCGGACGGCCGCGATCTGGCTCCCGCCACCAACCTCGCCGCCAACCAGCGCCTCCCGCTCCCCAACGTCCCCATGCTCGTGTCTGTCAGCGCCCGCGAAGCCATCCAGATCGAGTTCAAGGGTGGCCGCTACGCCGCCGCTAGCACCACCGGTCCTGGCACGATCGACCTCGATTTCAGCGCCCAGCGCTGAAAATCAGGCCAACCACGCTTTGATTTTTCAACGCAGAGACGCGGAGGCGCAGAGAAGTAGTCGCAGCGGTCGACTGCGAGGGTGATAGTGAGATTTTTCTGAGCCTCTGCGTGAAACTCAGGGATCTTCGTCTCTATGGTATGATACCAGCGGCCGAGACGAAATAGGCTTCTGCGGGTAGGGCGGGACCGCTGGGCCCGCCGCGGTCTACGAAAGCCGTCCATTCGCGCGGACGGCCCGGCGGTCCGTCCCTACCTTACAATCCATAAGCAATCGGCCATTGGTATTGGATTTTCTTTGCGGGCTCCGCGCCTCCGCGTCTCTGCGTTAAAATCCGTCTCCGTTAGAGATCAGCAGCCGCATAGCGGCCTCGTGCGCTCCGCCCACTCCGTAACCGGCCGGCCGCCGGCCACGTGCTCGCGCACGATGCGCTCCACCCGCTCCGGCGTGGCTTGCCCATACCAAACGCCCTCGGGATAGACCACGAGCCACGGCCCGCCGGCGCATACCCGCAGGCAATCCGCCTTGCTGCGCAGCGCCTCCGCGCCGTGCGCCTTGCAGGCGGCCTTGAGCGCCTCCCACGAGGCCAGGCCCGCCTCCCGCGCGCAACACTCCGGCCCGGTGCAGAGAAAGGCGTGCCGCCGCGCCGCCTCCAGGCCCATCTTGGCAAAACCGGCGTCGATCCTGGCGCGTTCGTCGTGTCCTTGCTGCATGCCGTCTTCTTGCGCGCCGGCGCGGCCGACGCCATTCCTTTTCCCGTGCCGCCCCGCCTTCCCGCCATGTTTTTCGCCGCGCTCCTCGTCGTCGCGCCGGCGGTGCGCGCGGTCGAGGTCCAGGCCCACGGCCTCGCCTTCGAGCACTGGGTGTGCGACACGTTTTTCGGCGGGTATCGGCCGGATGGATACACGCAAAAGTGGGACGTCCCCGCCGCGGCCAACCGCCTCGCCGACCCCGGGCTCTCGGCGCTGCCGGTCAACCCGAAGGCGACGCGGTTCGGCGCGCCCGTCGGCTTGGGCGATGCCCTGCGCCAGTTCGACATCGGGGAGCCTTTCCTTCTCATCCTCGGCTACTGGGAACAGACCGGCCCGGGGGAGAAACGCTTCGTCAAAATCCTCGCCCCGCGCGTGGAGCCGGCCGCGTGGCGCGCGCTCTGGGGACCGGTGACGCGCGCCGACCTGGAACGTCTCGACGCGGTGGTGAAAGACCGTTCGCTGACGCCGGCCGAGACGCGGCGTCGCGCGCAGTCGCTGAAGGACCGGCCTCCCTTCTCGCGGGCGGTCTTCGTGCTCAATCCCAAGATCGACGAAAAAGGCCAGCGCCGCCTCCAGTGCAGCCTGCGTTACGCCGATGTTTTGAAACATCTCGCCCCCGATTCTTCCCCGGGCGCGGACGAATCGCCTTCGCTCTGGGGCGTTCCTTTTCCCGGCCCGGTCGAATCCGGGCCGCGGCGTTTTCCCAAGGGCGAGACCGTATCCGGGAAATAATTACGTTCTGGCCCGAAGCTCTAGCCGGGCGGCCGGCCCGCGGCCTCGGCGCGAGATACGGACATCCGCGCCGAAGACGGAGCCCAGGCGCGCGGAGGTGAGCGTCGACGCGAGCGGACCGGCGGCCGCCACCCGGCCGGCGCGCAGCAGCAGGGCGTGGGTGAAGGGGGGGGTTATTTCCTCCACGTGATGCGTGACCAGCACCAGTCGCGGACCGCGCGGTTCGCGCGCCAGCTCCTCTACACGGGAGAGGAACACCTCCCGCGCGACCGGATCGAGGCCCGCGCAGGGCTCGTCGAGGATGAGCAGCGCGGGCCGCGCCATGAGCGCACGGGCGATCAGCACGCGCTGGCGTTCGCCCTGCGATAGCACGCCCCAGGGACGGTCCGCCAGCCCGGCCGCGCCGGCACGCCGCAACTGGAGCCGGGCGGCCTCGGCCTCCGATGATGTAGGTTCACCCCAAAGGTCGAGCTGCGCGCGCGCCCCGCTCACCACGGTGCGGAGCGCCTCCTCATGGTCGGGCACGGAGGCGTTCAAGGCGCTGGAAACGAGCCCGACACGGTGCCGCAGATCGCGCCAGTCGCAGGCGCCATATTCGCCACCGAGCATCCGCACCTCTCCGGCGGAAGGCGTGAGGTAGCCGAGCAAGACCTTGAGCAGCGACGTCTTGCCGCAGCCGTTGGGGCCAAGGATCACCCAGTGCTCTCCGCGGCGCACCTGCCAGTCGATCCCGTCGAGCACGACGGCTTCGCCTCTCCGCACGCTCAATCCGGCCACGGTTAAAACCTCTTCTCGTCGTGAATCGTTGCTCATCCGCGGCACGCTGCCGGTCCGTGCGCCTATCCGTCAACTTCACCGGCGGGCGTGTGCGGTGCCCTGGCTTTCACCGCAACGTTGCCTGGCAACCGCAGCCGCCGCTTGGCGTCACAGAATTATTCACCCAAGTTCCCAACCATGTTGTTTCCCCTTTTCGCGCCACGCGTCGCGATCCTGTTCGCCGCGCTTCTGTCGCCCGTCGCCTTTGCGGCGCCTTTTTCCGTCGTGGCCTACAACGTGGAAAACCTTCACGACCTCGACGGCATCGCGCTCTACGACGAATACCAGCCCTCCACCTGGACACCCGAGCATCTGCGGGTGAAGACGGCCAACATCGCCCAGGTTCTCGCCCGGGTGAACAAGGGCGCCGGCCCCGAGATCGTCGCCTTCAACGAGATCGAGCTCGACCAGACTACCGACTCCACGATCACGGACCACGCCGCCTGGCTCGCTTCGGTGAAGGACACCACGGCGGCCGCCTTGCTGGGCAAGGGCTCTCTGTCTTCGGTGCTCGCCGGACTGCCCGCCGAGGCCTGGCTGCTCAAGGCCTGCGCCGACGCCGGTCTCGGGCCCTACCACGTGGCCGTCACCGACGAGCGGCCGTCAAAGCATGAGAACGGCCACGGCGCTGCGGTGCGGAATGTCCTGTTTTCCCGCTTCCCCGTCACCGCGGTAAAATCCCACCACCTGAAAAACGCGCGCGCCATCCTCGAGGTCACGGTCGACGTCGAGGGCTCGCCGCTCACCGTCTTCGTCAACCACTGGAAATCCGGCGCGGGCGACACCGCGCTGGAGGAGATCCGGCGCGACAACGCCCGCGTGCTGCGCGCCCGCATCGACGAGCTCCTCAAGACCGATCCCAACGCCGACTTCATCATCGCGGGTGACCTGAACTCACACTACAACCAGAAGCAGCGCTACCGCGACATGCGCACCACCGGTATCAACGACGTGCTCGGTTCGCAGGGCAACGAGCTCGCCATTCGCGGCAAGGATCGTGATCTCTACAACCTCTGGTTCGAGCTGCCCTCCGATCAGCGCGGCTCCGACACCTTCAAGGGCGAATGGGGCACGCTCATGCACCTCATCGTCTCGCGCGGCCTCTACGACCAGAACGGCGTGCAATACGACGACGGCTCCTTCGCCGTCATGAAATTCCCCGGCCTCAACGCCAACGGTGTCGGCCTGCCCAACCGCTGGTCGCGCGGCAAGGTGCCCGGCGGCTTCTCCGACCACTTCCCCGTCTACGCCCGCTTCCGCGTGGTCGAGACGCGAGACAAGGACAAGTGGCTCCCTCTCACCCGTCCCAGCGAGACCGAGAACGGTCCCGAGGTCGCCGTGGCGGTCGAAACCGCTCCCGTCGATCTCCTGGCCAACGCGCTTCGCTACGACAAGCTGCCGGCCGACACGAATATCCGCGACGGCTCCTTCAACGGACGCGTTTTCTTGGTCGAGGCACCCGGCCGCGTCAATGAACGCGGTCACGTGAGGGTGACCCTGGGCGGCGAGGAATACGACGTGTTCTCCCACCAGAAGGAAGTTCGCGACGAGGTGCGCGGGCGCGCCCGCTCACAGCCGGTCGTGCGCTTCTACGGAGAGCTCGGCATCTATCGCGGCAACTGGCAGTTCTTGATCCACGGCCGCGAATGGCTGCGCTGATGCCGGCCGCCCGGCGTCAATCGTAGCGTGCCGAACGGCCGAGGTAGTTGAGCGACAGCATCTCTTTCCAAACCCGATACCGCCCCTCGGAACTGATGCGTCCGTGCTCCTCGTGCTCGGGTGTCGGCAGCAAAAATCCCAGCTGGGTGTTAAGCCGTTCCAGGTCGGCCTGCTGCGCGTTGACGTCATCCAGAGGCTCCGTGGTCCAGGGAACGAGCGTGGAGCCGGTGCGTGCCACGCGTTCGCGGTGCAGCTTCAGCAGGCGCGAAAAACCGCGTCGCAGCGGCCGGCGCTCCACCAGCCAGTTTTCCGGATAAAAGCCGGCGAAGGGCAGATGGTGGTTGTCCGTCACCACGCGCAGTCCGTCGGCGGTTTGCGTGGCCAGATGAAGGCACACCGTCACATTGCCGGCCGGTTGGGGCAAAAAGGTCGCTTGCAAGCGAGTGGCGCCCTCCGCGTCCTGATAAAACGAGGCGCGCACATGGATACCGTCGGCCACCTCCGCCCGCAGGGCCTGAACGTGCTTGAAGCCCGCCGAGCGGATTTGCTCGCGCAGCTTTAGAAAGCGCCCCTGCACCGGCCACTCGTCGCCACCGCGGTTGAGCGTGAAGCGGGGAAACAGCGGCAACGGGCTCACGCTCATGGCGTGGATGGCCAGCCAATGATAGACGCTCTCCAGCAGAAACCAGCCGATCAGATGGGCGCCGAAGAGGACTACGAAGGGCCGCTCACTCCAGCCGAAGTGTCGGCTCAGTTCCGCCGAGCCCCCCGCCAGCACCAACCAGCGCAGCCACCGGTTCAAGATCGCCAGCGCGGGCGAGGCGAAGTGCTGGTTGAGTCGCAGCAACACGAGCGAGCCCAGCATGGCGGGCACCAGTAAAATGAGCGGCGTGAGAGTGATGGCGTCCACGGATCAGGAAAAGAGAGGCGCGTTCGGTGCGGGAAAGAAAAACGCCCGCCTGGGCGAACAG